>NZ_JAHRFA010000026.1:0-16214 GCF_020883045.1 Microcoleus sp. CAWBG58
TAATCGTTCACTGTTCATTTAAGGAGTGGATAGGTTTTCTTTTTCACCCTCATTCTCTCCCAGCGCGGTGGCTCTAGTTCTTCTTTTGCCACCGTTCTCATCTTTGGTTAGTCTAAACTACAGTCATTTAAGGAGTGGATAGGTTTTCTTTTTCACCCTCATTCTCTCCCAGCGCGGTGGCTCTAGTTCTTCTTTTGCCACCGTTCTCATCTTTGGTTAGTCTAAACTACAGTTTTGAATAAATTAGGATTTTTAAGCGCGCCATTATACATATTCGAGTAATTTTTCGTAGAAAAAGCAACATCACATCTAATCGGAAAGGTAATATTACCCGAACATCTAAACAGCGACGCACCAGACAATTCATAACGGGGATGAATAACCAGGATTTGGTATGAAACGATAGTTAAGCAAACAAGACAAACAGTTGTTTTGTTTACAGTCTGCTCGCTATGGCTGGTGCGTCGCTGTCAGATTCTCGGTTTGTATTGAGGGATTTTTGTCAAGCGATGCACCTACTTCATCCTTCATCCTTCATCCTTCATCCTTCATCCTTCATCCTTCATCCTTCTTCCTTCATCCTTCTTCCTTCATCCTTCATCCTTCTTCCTTCATCCTTCTTCCTTCTTCCTTCATTAAAAAACCCGACACTGACAACATATTTAAACTTGTCAGTATCAGGTACAAAATCAACAAATTACCAACAAAAATTTAGGACTTTTTGCCAAAAACTTGTTCTTTCAAAGCTTGAATTTCTTGACCTAATTGTTGGCGGTTGGAAGAGCGCAGCAAATAGCGGTAGATAAACCAGGCTGTATATCCGATACCAATTAGCTCGAATGTGGGTGCTAGCAGGGGGATATCGTTTAGTTCGTCTACAATGCCCAAAAGCACTTTCAAAGAAACAATCGAGGCTAAAATGACACCGACAACTGTCAAAGGACTTTTGTACTGCTCGTAAAAGCTGCCGATGTAAGCAGGAAACTCCGACAAAATTGAAATAATTTGTTCTTTGATCTGCTGTGTCTGATCTGGTGGTTCTTCGGTAATGATGACTTTGGTGCTACCGCTCGAACTGTCTGCTTCATTTTCAGCAGGAATTTCGGTGATAATAACGGTTGTTTCTGGTTCGTTTGATGAAGTCATTTCTCCACTCGCAATAGTTTTTTGCTGATTGGCGGCAGGTATTTCAACTGCTGCTGCGGCTGTTTCAACTGCCGAAATATCGACTGCTGAAACCTCCGTTCCGACTGTTGAAACAGCCGGTGTTTCGACTGCTGTAACTTCCGCTGCTGGTTCAAGAGTCGGCGTTTCGACTGCTGTAACTTCCGCTGCTGGTTCAAGAGTCGGCGTTTCGACTGCTGTAACTTCCGCTGCTGGTTCAAGAGTCGGTGTTTCGACTGCTGTAACCTCTGCTGCTGGTTCTACCAAAGGCGTTTCGACTGTTTCAATAGTCGGTATTTCGACTGCTGTAACCTCTGCTGCTGATAGTTCAACCGCCTGTGTTTCGACTGTTGAAACCTCGGCTGCTGGCTGTTCCCCCTCGGAAATTTCGGCGGGAGTTTCGGCTTTGGGTTGTTCTAGGCTAGGAGTTTCGGCCGCAACACCAACTGCCGGCAAATTCAAGTTGCTAATGGCATCAAGCAAGCGGGTTTTAGCCGTCCCCCGCTGGTGAAGGATTACCCAAGATTCTATCAGGTCGGGGCCGTGCATTGCACCTGTCAGAGCGGCTCTGAGCGATCGCATAATCAGCCCTTTGTTAAGATTTTTCTCTTTACTGAGCTTTTTAGTGATTTTCTGAGCTTCTGCTGCTATTAGGGTGGGATGACTTTCCAGAGCTTCTTGAACTGCTTGTAAAGCCTGCGTGGCGCCTGATTGCTGCAACTGTGCGAGTGCTTCTTCTTCGTATTCCAAAGTTGGCAAGAAGAACAACTTGCACATACCGACAGCATCGGTTAAGCGAACGAGACTCGGGCCGATTAAAGCAGCTATTTGTTCGAGCCAAGGGCGATCGGCCTTAGAATCAAACTCATAACCGGCTTTCTGCCAATAAGGTATCAGCAAATCTGTCAATTGCGGCACAGGCATCTTGTGCAGGTATTGACCGTTAAGCCAGTTCAGTTTATCCCAATCAAATTTTGCACCGGCTTTGTTGACTCGATCGAATGTAAATACTGCCGCAGCTTCGGACAATGTAAATATTTCTTGCGTTGAATCCGGCGCAGTCCAACCCAGCAAAGTCATGTAATTGACTAAAGCTTCGGGGACGAAACCCATATCTTTGAAGTCAGAAATCGAGGTAACGCCGTCGCGTTTGGAAAGCTTTTGCCCTTGGACGTTTAAAATCAGCGGCGTGTGGGCAAATTCTGGGATTGTCGCGCCCAAAGCTTCGTAAAGCAATATTTGTTTCGGAGTATTGCCGATGTGATCTTCGCCGCGGATGACGTGGGTGATAGCCATGTCGATGTCATCGACAACTACGGCGAGGTTGTAGAGGGGCTGGCCGATGACGCCGCCGCTGGATGCCCGGGCGATTACCATGTCGCCGCCGAGGTCGCTACCTTTCCAGGTTACGGTGTCGCGCACCATGTCATTCCAGGCGATCGTGCGATCGTCCTCAATGATAAACCGAATCACAGCTTGCCGCCCTTCGGCTTCAAAAGCTGCGCGCTGTTCCTCCGTCAGGTGGCGGTGGCGGTTGTCGTAGCGGGGGGCTTGTTTGTTGGCTTTTTGTGCTTCCCGCATCTCGTCAAGTTCTGCTGAGGTGGTGTAGCAGCGGTAAGCGAGTCCTTTGTCGAGAAGGCTTTGGACTGTTTGGCGGTAGATTTCCAGACGCTGGGACTGAAAACTCGGGCCTTCGTCCCAGTTCATACCCAGCCAGGTGAGTCCTTCGAGGATGTTGTCGGTGTATTCGCTTTTAGAACGTTCTACGTCTGTGTCTTCTACCCGCAGGATGAATGTTCCGCCTTGGTTGCGGGCAAACAGCCAGTTAAATACGGCGGTTCTGGCGGTACCGATGTGGAGGTTTCCGGTGGGACTGGGGGCTAGACGGACTCTGACGTTCATGTATCTTTTTGCTTTTTGATTGGGGGCAATTTGCTGGTTGGGGGATTTGCTGTGGCTGTGACTACAAATTTTAATATAGTTTGTTGCCGCCTTAAAAATTGTGTTTGGCAGTTGGTTTGCCTGGAATTGCTCGATAATAGGCTAATTAGCGATCGGGCGAAAGTCTCGGGCTTTTGGAGCAGACGGCATCTTGACGATATTAGCATTGTCGGCGCCCCAGACTGGATTGACCTTTGGGCCTATTTTTTAAAGCACAAATAACTGTGGCAGGGTGCTGAATGCGCGATCGATAATTTTAATTCTTGTAAAATGTTAGTGTGCGATCGCCATTAAAATAAATTTTCCTATGTCTGCGACTAAAACTGAATTCCCCGAATCTGTTGAAATTAAGCCATCTTGGCAGATTGAGCTTTTGTATGACGGTGAATGTCCGCTGTGCGTGCGGGAGGTCAATTTCTTGAAAAAGCGGGACGCGGGCCGAGGTTTGGTGTCGTTTGTGGATATTGCGGAGGATGACTACAACCCCCAAGCCCACGGCGGGATTGACTACGAAACGGCGATGGGCCGGATTCACGCGGTATTACCCGACGGTACGGCAATTAAAAATGTTGAGGTCTTTCGCCGGATTTATGAGATTTTGGGAATGGGCTGGATTTATGCGGTGACTAGGTTGCCGGTGATTGGGACGATCGCAAATTGGGTGTACGGAATTTGGGCCGATTGGCGGCTGCCTTTGACGGGAAGACCTAATTTAGCTACTGTTATTAGCGATCGAACTAAACGTCTTGAGTGCGACAATCCGAGTCGCTGCCGGGTTGACAGTTGACAGTTGACAGTTGCATCGAATCTCGTCAATCCAAAAAAGATCGAACTAATCTCAAGATAAATTAATAAATAAAGCAGCATAAAAATATGCAAGATGCAGGATATACAGTCTTCATGGGCTTCGGATTTCTCTGGGTACTGATGGGAATTGTGGCTGTAATTACCCTCTTCAAGTCCGACGGTCAAAAACTGGGGTTTGGCAAATGGGGATTGCTAGTTGCTATTCCGATCCTAGTGCCGATCGCCTTGGTGTTAAGCTATCAGATATTCCGACCATTTATTGTCCAATATTTTTGAGCGCTGCTGGGAGTCGATCGTCCGCCGGAGAAAAGAGTTAGTTAAATTAAGTTAAGTATTATTCGTTTTCGGGCGATCGTAACTGCTCGCTCGCCCATTGACGCAAAGACCGAATTATGGCATTATCATCTTGAGTTTCTGCCATCTGCAAAAATTGATTGAGCATTGCTACAGAAAGGATGGGAAATGTCGGACTGCGATCGCAGGTAATATATTCCCGATTTTGCAATTGATAAATTTGTACAGTTTGTGCCCGATACCGCCAAACTTCAGGAATTCCTAGCTGCTTGTAAACTACAAATCGATTAGAAGAAGGACTGGTAATATCAACTTCTATTACCAAGTCTGGGGGAGGATCTGTTGAGATGTCGAGTCTTTTCCCTAGAATGCGATCGACATTTTGGATATAAAAACATGAATCTGGTTCTGCACCTTGTGCTAAATCTTCACGGTTGAGAGTCGTCGAACCAAATCCCTTAATCTCCAAGTCCAATTCTTCAGTCAAAGCTGTAACAATCCGTTTCAGCAAACAGTTAACTGTTTCATGCAAATCTGAGGGCATGATAATTTCCAACACTCCTTGAGAATAAGAAAACCGCGAGGCTCTCTTGTCTCCGGCTTCTGCTAACAAGCTCTGGTAAGTCTGCCAACTGATGTTAGATAATACCACCCGTTGCGTAGTTTTTTCTGGGGAGGGGTTAATGAGGGTAACTGTCAAAATTCCCGCCTCCTTATTCATAAAATACTAAGACCCTAAAATTTTTATTTTAGAGCGTCTACTTTCGAGGGAACGGGACAGACGGGGCTCGAACCCGCAACTTCCGCCGTGACAGGGCGGCACTTTGAGGGGCAAGTGCTTCCTGTCTTCGGATTCCCCACTAATTAACAAATAGACTACACAAGCAGCGTAATTATGTCAACCTCCCTAGAAAATCAATCAATGTAAAATTTTCGAGATTCAAAGAAAGCTTTATTTTCGCCCCCAAGCACCGCAGCGTATAAATCACCAGGAGGCTCGTAGTAAACTGGGTCTTTCTTCCACCACTCAGCCTCCTCAAATAACTCAGGCCGCTTCTTTAAGTACCACCGCCAACATTCGGGCCACCATTTCCAGGCTTGCCAAAAGCCATAAGGAATAATGGATCGCTCTACGACGTATCCCTCTAAATCAGAAAAACGGGAACGCTCAAACCAGCTCCATTGCAAATCACAAGGTGAAGCCCAACCATGTTCAAGTAACTTCAGAAAATTAGGATCGTCAGATTCAACGTTTACGCGACAGCCATCAAATGGCAAGGCAACTGGTGGAGCAAAATTCACGTTGTCCGATGCAACAACCCTAATATATTCAACAGAACGACCATCAGATTTGTCACGATAATAATCAAAAACTACAGGCAAAGGAACAGCTTGAATTTGGTCATCGCTACACCACCCAAAAACCCGATCGCCTTCTTCGTACAAAGAACCTTTTTGAAACCGCAACTTAAGCCAGTCAGGCAATTTATCAAATTCTTTCAGGATTTCAGAAATCAACACTACATCTGTTGCAGACGCAGCATTTACAAGCCTTGTAATAATTCCTTTAGCTGCGCTCCTTGAGGGTCTGCTTGTGTTTGGATCTAAATATTTTTGGATAGCGGCTCTCAACTTCTTCTCAAACATAAAAGAGCGAGGAGCGACCTCGCAATCACGCTATCACATATCCATCATCCGGCGTGCCTGGTTAAGTCTTTGCCCGATCGCATCCAGCGCGTCTTTGATCTTGCGATCGGATTCTGGGCTTGCATTTTCAACCTCCTGCACTGATGCAAGCATTTGCTGTAATTCTTGCATTTCCTGCTGACACTGATGCCATATTTCAGAATAATGCCAGAGTGGGTTTGGAATGGCGTAGTCAGCATTCACCAAATCATCACAATTTGTCATCACTCAAGTCGTCCCTCGATAATTTTGACGAGAAATAGTTATCCCCATCCCTATTCCGGCAGAAGCACACCCGATGGCAACAGCTACCAAATCCGGCTTAAAAATTTTACCCGCAGCGCATCCTAAAAAAAGAGCAACAATCGCCGTCAACGGTAGATACTTAATGCGTCTTTCTAAACTGTCAATCCTGCCGTCAAAGCTGGCAACTGTTATATCAACATCTTCATTATTCCACGTTGAACCAAATCGCTTCGCCAAAAATGATTGTCTCGCTGCGCCCCGCAATGGCTTTCCTTTTTTGTCCAAAATGTCCATAATTTTCATTCCTTCTCTAAGTAATCTGCAAACTGTTTGATGAGAGCTATTGACCCGTGAGTTCGCACTAAATATTTGAAACAAGGTTTCCCAAGTTTTGAGTATTTCTCTTTTGAAAAGCCCAATCCATGTTTGATAATTTCAGATGCGTTCCTGCTCGTATCCAGATACGCAATAAGTTTCTCAAACATCTCATCCTCACGCTCATTTGGCAGGAGACGGGAAAAATCTGCCGCGTTCCAGGAACGCGGGAACTCCCCATCCAGAAAGGGGTCCACGAGTTCCCGGGATTGGGAACTCGTTTCAGCCAGGGAACTTGCACATCTTGAGTTACTTCCCGAGTTTCCAAATTTTCCCGTTTTTTTTTTGCGTAACTCAATCAGTTGTTCGAGCTTGTCTGGGTCTGATTCGGCGAGCCAATAATCATCAGAAATGCTCATCAAGCGGTCAAGTTTTTCGACATCAGATTCTGGCTGAATATCTGCCGTTTTAACCTTTGAATTTTTAGATTCCGCTGCTTCCTGGGTAGTTTTCTCAAACAATGCCCAGACGTATGCAGGGCGAATCCACTTGGCAGCAATACTTATTTCCTTCTCAATGTAGTTGCCGTTTTCATCTTTGATGCCAGAAATATTACCTCGAAAAAGAGGCTCTTGCTCGGAATCAGCAAACAACTCGATCTTGATCATGTTTCTGTTGCGGGCTTTGGCAAATCCGTCACTGCCACCAGATGCGCTGTTTGTATCATCATGAGCAAGAAAAATCGGGGATTCATTTGCCTTGCGCGGGCAACTAATGGCTTTAGGTATCAATAGTTTTCCAGGTTCGCGTGTCCCTTCTTCATCCTTGTACATGGTTAATTCATCAAAGATAGAAGTCAGCGGGGCATCATCTTCAGTACGCTCAGCAAACCTATCAAACATCGCATAAATCTGCTGGCCAACCTCATGATAATTGTAATTCCCTCCATAACCAGGAACCCCCAAAGAAACTAATTCCTTCCAGCATCTACTTTTGTTTTGATGAAAGTGGGGGTCAGCGATTGATACAACCTGATGCCCGCGCAAGTAGTGCCGACACAGTGCAAGAAAAGCAGCAAAATACGATTTGTAAGCGCCCTGATCGCCATAGATATATACAGGCTTTTTCATGAGCTGTGATATCCATCCGCCCTCGTGATTAGCAATCAATTCCAACAGACAAGATTTCGATCGCTCGATCGCCTCAGCCTCTGTTTCAACTTTTACCTCGGGTGCTGTTTCAACTTCCATCTGAGCCTTGCTGGGCTTATCAACTTCAGTCTCGGCAACATTTTGGGGAGAGTCAGCCTCAATTTGCTGCCTCACCCACTCCGGCCGCTTATCAAGCTGCACGGTTGCAAAAGCTTCCCCAGCATCAAGCCTGAAATCCTCTTTTCGGAGTTGGGAAAGTTGTTGCTCATTTTCAACAACTTCCGCTACAACGATGGGCTGTGTAGCTTCGCGGATTAACCGCTGCTGTTCCTTGTCAGATTCGATCGCTTCATCTAATATTTCCTGAAATGCGATCGCCTTTTTGGTGCTAAAATATCCGCCGAGAAAGCACCCAAATGCTGCAAACGAGGCAGACTGTCGGAGAGCAACCCACCGAGAAAAAGGCAAAGGCACAACAGCAACACCTGCAAAAAAGATGCCACCGATTAACGATGCGATCGCCCAGTCTCGGCTAGGGCTAGACATCACTCTCTCCCACCGCCGCGAGCAACAGTATCAAGCCGACGATCGCAATTCCAAACCACCACAGGGGAATGTAATGTAACAAATCCCACCAAGCGATCGATCCGAGGAACAGGGCTGTGGCACCAGTCCGGTATAAACCCTGAGAACTTGGCTGGGACGGAGGTACAAATAGCATCCAGATGATTGATATCGCGCCGACAATAAAGTAAAGAGTCAAATACTGAGGCAACGAGCGAATTACGTTAGTAGCAATGACCCCGATCGAAAGAAAAATACCTCTAAAATGCCAGTCAGACAAACCTTGTAAAGCCTTTAGCGAGGTTGAAATCTTAGCGGGAATAACCTCTATTGTTGGCGCAGGCTTTTGAAACGGAAACATTAATTTATCCTCTCAAAAATTTGCCGATTTTCCCCAAGCCGCGGGCAACGTTTTGCCCAAAACCTTTGACGGCGCCCGCAGCATTTTTAACTTTTGTCGCAGCACCTCGAATTCCACCAAATGCGATTGGTCGGCTCGCACTGGGCAGCGCCGCTTGGCCTTGATATCCGATTCGATTTTGAGATTCAAAAACCTGCCCTGTTGCACTAGGTAACACAGCCGCTGCGCTACCGAATTTTAAGTAATTCGTCGCAGCCTGCAAAGCTGTTTTGCGCTGCTGATTGAATTGCGCCATTGCGAAGGCTTTGTCTGGAGCTTCCGAAATCGCGGCCATTTCAGTGGCAAGCTTGTCAGCTTCAATCTGTAAATTAACTGAGAGTTGATGCGCGCTTTTTGTAAAGAAATTTGCCAGTTTGTTATCGGCAAGTTCTTGACCGGCGCGAACCCGCTCACCTTGCTTTTCAACCCCTCGCTCGTAGCGATACTGCGCGAGTACCATGTCTGCTGTTGCTTTGTCTATTTTCTCGGCACCTTTAGCGCCTTTTTTAACCAAAGCAGCTTGCATTGTTGACCAGGCAACTTGCCCGTCGATCCAATCAGTCACAAGTTCTTCTATTAAATGAAGGTTGTCTGCGAGCCACTTAGATTTCACGGAAGCATCTTTCATGGCGCCCAATTCATCGATCGACATATTCGGGATTGCCGATAAGTCGAAACCATAATATTTGGACATCAAACCTGAAACGTCTTCGTAGCCGTGGCTGATAACGTGTGGCGCAATTCCTCCGCCGTCAGTCTCACCACTACCTCCTTGATAGGGAATGATTGAACTGCTCATTTGTTTACCCTCTCAAACTTTTAACTTGACCTATCACCTCTACCCCGCGTGCATCTGTGACACCTTCTTGCCTTAAGTCGGCAGCCGCTGCGCGAACAGCTTGCTGTGAGTTTTGGGCCGTCACAGTTAGCATTTTTGGAGGATTGTGGCAACGCAATATTCTGACTTCGTAGTAAGCCATGCTAAGAATCCTGTAAGTTAGCAAGTCCTGCTCTTACTTCATCCGTGAAGCCTTGGCGAACCTCTGCGGCTGCCTGCCTTCCCAGACTCCGGCCTAGCTCCCTGTAATTACTCAGTAACCCAGATTTTAAGGAGGCAATTTGAGCTAGATTACTATCGGCAACAGTGGCAGCAGTAGAAGCTATTTGATTGTGTTTACCTACAAACACGATCGCCGTAGGCGAGGAAACAGGGGGGGCAACCGATGCTTGCTCTACCAAATTTCGCAACTCGGTAAACTTTTGAGAATGCAGCAGTGGAATGGCATCTAGAGCGAACCGAGAATACTCAGTTGCCCTAGCACTTCCGCGCCGTAAGATTTTGAGTTCAATCCCGTAAATATCCCGGAGCTTGGCGATCGCATTTTGCAAGCCAGCTTTGTTTAAGTGGAGGATGCGTTGCACGTCCGTCGCCGAGTACCAATCAATCGATTCGCAAACAGGGCAATCGATTTGTTCAGCGTCTACATCAATCACGTCGTTACTTTCAGGTTCCATGAGTCTATTTTTGCAAAAGGAATCGATTTGAATCGATTTGAATCGATTGGAATCGATAGTCCAACAATAGCGGCTAGCGAAACATCAGGACACTGGTCAATGACCAATAATTGGTCATTGACCAAACATCGATCGAGTCGATCAAATTTTGCACAAAAAAAAGACCCCATCCTAGGAAGGAGAGGGTCGAGAGTCGAGAGTTAAACGAATCACGGGCTAGATAAGAACAGACGAAAGTATATCTCCCCCAATAGCCTTTTTATATAAGGCTTTGGCTCCCTATACTTGGGATCTGACTCATCTTTCAAATAATTGTAAAGACTGTAAAGCGGAATATCAGTTTCGCGGGCGATTCGGTAAACAGACCACTCGGTAAGTTCCCGAAAAGTTTTTGGATCGAGGTAGACTTTTTCTGTTTTTTTTGATAGTCTAGACATATCATCTTCTCCGTTTACCACAAAGGTGATCCGCCCCTGGCTGTTGTTGCAGCGCAGGGGCACTTTAATTTAATTGGCTAATCTTTGGTTGACCGCCAAAACTGAATAACTTTCGACGATCGCAACCTGGAGAATAGCCAGCAGCTTGAGACCTTCGTTTTTACCTATTGCAGCGTGGGTGTAAATACCACAAGGCATATCAGAACCGACCACTTCACGCAAGCTATCGCAAAATGCACCCTCTTGGCGCAGGCTAAGTGCGACAACCTCCAGCAAAATAAGGAGTTCGTCTCTGTCCGCACGGGAAAAATCCGAACCAAAAACTTCAAACAGAACGGTGGAAACCGACGGCGGTATAATATCGCCAACCCGTTCGTAATCAATGCGAGTGTCTTCGGTAATCATGGCTTAATTCCTAATATGAAGCGATCGCACTTGAAGGCAAACACGATCGCACTAGACAAATGGGGAGAACTCGCCCGTCTGCCCGGGCTGCACACCACTAAGGCAGGTGCCGCCATCAAAACTCAGAAGGGGATGGGGTCATAACCTGTGGAGTCAGAATTCGTAGAATCCTCTGCGGTTGCAGGCTTTGGGTTTGTCGTTTCTCGCACCTCGCGTTTCACTTCGCGGTGAAATCGAACTGCCAAAAGAGTTGTTAGCCGGACTGCTGATTCTGCAAGTCTGGGATACTCTTCGAGATTGTATTTACCAGAAGCAATCATTGCCGCCAGTAATTGCGTTGCAACGACTTCACCATGAGGCTGCGGGTAATTTGGATCGTTAAAATAATCGCGAATTGCTAGTTTTTCTTTGAGCGTAAAGCCTTCCATGCATCACCTCAGCAACCACTTACGATCGCCAATACTCCACCGATAACCGAGAGTCTTGAGATTGGCATAAAGGATTGATGACTCGCGATCGAGTCCTTTACACCAAGGAAGCAGAGCGATCGCCTGTTCGTATTTTTTGAGCTTAATTTTAGGCATAGGGTATGATTGTCAGTGGTTGGATATTAGTCGTTGGAAAAGGAAGGGCGATCGCCGGATCTACCCAGAGCGATCGCCCGTGTGCTTGGTTAGAGCGTGAAACTTGCCGGCGTCACCCGCAAGTCTGGAGGCGTGTAGCGAGCCTCAGTATTTGAATGTCAATAAGCTTGGTTAATAAAAATGTCCCAAAAATGGGACATTTTTATGTGAATTATTCTTTTCAGGCAAGGCTAAATAATTGGAGCCAGAGCCTGAAAAACAGAGCTTTTGCGATTTCAGCATCGAGGAGATACCTGATTATTTTCGCCACGGCCAGAGCGAAAATAACTGCCGCCGAGGGAGCGAAACCCTAGAGTCGCAGAAAAAATGTCCCAAAAATGGGACATTTTTCGTAAAAAGGGTTGTAGAAAAAATGTCCCAAAAATGGGACACTTTTTCTGGAACGTGGGATTTTACGTGGTTTCGCGGTTTCGCGAGCCGCTGAAATCGCTTAAAGTCTAGAAATTATTACATCTAGGCTTTAACATGATGAACTTCAAGCGGCGAATCGACTGGCGCAAATGGCTGGGAGTGGCGGGATGGGTAGCGTTGGGCTACTTCATCGGGCGGCCGGAACAACTCAGCCGGATGGCGCGGAACCTGGAGAATCACTTGGCAGGAAGTCGGACGCAGTATCTTGTGCCAACAACCACAGGAACAGCACCTGGGCTGGTTCAGATATACCAGCAACCCCGACAGTCTTTCAGTTCCACTTCCGAGCCTGGGCAGCAGGGATGGAACGATTTTTATGACCCAAATGGACATTATTCGATAATGGTGCCGCCACACAAGGTCAAACAAGTGACGGATACTGACAGCACGATGAACTCCATTAGGCTGGAAGATGAACTCTACATTTTTGGGTACATGGCTAGTGAGGGGATTCAATTCATTAGCCACGATGACAAGCAAGCTCTTATGAGGGAATCTCTCAATAAAGGCTGGAGTTCAAGTGTAGCTAGCGAGCAATTTTCGATCGTCGCGCAAAGGCACTTTGGTCTAAACGGAAACCCAGGAGTAGAAATTCACTTGCAACACAGGTCTAAACCAATCAAGATGACGTTCCGACAGATGATCGTGGGGAATCGCCTGTATATGACGGGAGTCTCAAGTCCATCCCCTCAGAACGAGCAAACCTTTCTAAACTCTTTGCGCCTGCACTAGACACAGTGCTAGACAAAACAATAGGCCGTGATTTCAGCCTCCCCAGACACTAACTGGGGAGGCTTAACTATTTAATTTTCAAGGTTCTGTACAGGCAAAAACTTTTCAGGGAACCTGACAAACTCGTGAAGCTTCTCGGGTGGAACTCCACAGATTTGACATAGAGCAAGCCATTGCACCCCACTAAGTGCAAGCTTCTCCCACCCTCGGCTCCCTTCTCTAGCTCTCCGACGAAGAGTGCTAGCAGATACTTCTTGCCCAGAAATGTGGGAGATAGCACCAGCTAGTCGTTCGTAAGAAAATCCTGTTTGTTGGAGGAAGGTAGCCAAAGGGAAACATCCTAATGTTGCTTGACTTTTAATGTCTGTAACCATATTATATTGGTATCTAGTCAAATTGACAAGCAAAAAGATTGTTAATTTGACTAGCCTCATAAACAACAAAGTAAGTCGGCTGGTGATTAGCGTCCGCAGCCGGCTTACTACAAATATAAGAGCTTCCGGCAGGCAGACCATCTTTCGCGACTAGCCCTGTAAGCCCTGATGAGCGTGAGCAGCGAGAAGCGGTCGGCTCCGGCAACTCGCAGCACAACCAAGTCAAGGATAGCCTCTCGTCTACGTCTTTCTACGTAGACAAACTCTGCCTTCTAGCAGTTAATTCCGTGAAAATGCGGATTTTACCGATCGGGTCATGTGCCATTGCGGTATCAGTAGCCCTGATTTTTATTGGGCAATCAGCGACAGACACCCCCGACAAGTCGCCGCCACCGGGAAGCGACCGCAGGGATTTTAGCAGCGAGGTAACACCCATGCAGTAGCCAAAACTCAATTTCACACCTGATGTCTTTCTCGCTCTCCGGCGATCGTTCTGTAGGGCGATCGCTTCTCTCCCTCATCTGGCGGAGGTGATTCCTATGTAACTGGACTGCCTAAAACTTTCCTTCCTATCATTCGCGGGCGATCGTGCGGTAGGACGTGCGATCGTCTTTCTCACTCACAAATTCCTCTCTCACCAAACGATGAGTAAAAACCTTAAAAGCATCGAGAACACAATACTGTTCAGAGCCAAGCATTGCGGAAAAAGCGCTGGGCGACGGGCGAGTCGCCAGCCCCTGACAAAACCCGAAAAACGGCGTCGATTCTTCTCCGAAACTCGGAGTTCGATCGATAAGTGCGAGTACCCTTCCCTCAGCATCAAGCAGACAAACCAATGAACATAGGTCGAACCATTGTCAACCACATAGCAATCAACGAAACCAGAAGAAACGACATCTTGGGAATCCTCAAACACGGCCCCAAAACGGCTTACCAAATCTCTCTCAAGATGCCAACTTTCTATTCAAGAGGAACAACCCTGTGTCGCCTGCGCGAATTACAGGCGACAGGAAAAGTAACAAATTCAGGAGATTTATGGGAAATCAAACAAGCCAAACCAACCCCCTAGATACTTTCAGCAACACCTACGGAGAAACCGACGAATTAGTCCAGATTCTCATACGAGATAGAAGCACTCTCGGCTTGCTTTTCCTCAAATTAGAAAAACTCGCCTGGAACGAAAAAATGGCAGTAGGCTTGGCCGCTTACCACCGCATCGTTCAAACCACGCAATTGATAGAAATAAAGCCGCGTCACGGCGAATTTGCTGCACCTGTAGCCGAAGCAATAGAGTTGCTAAAAGCCCTTTCCCCGCCGGCACTAGCCGAACTCGCCGGGGATATTCTGCAAGATGAATTTGAGATTGAAGTGTAGGAAGACAAACAGCCGAGTGCGGGAATTGACCGCACTCGCTTTTAGCAATGAGGAGTCAGCATGACAGTTGCAACAGTCGATCGACCAGCACGCCTCGCCGAAATGGGGCGACAAGAAGCAGAGTCAGTCACCCAGGCAATCAAAGAAAACTTTGACAGCTTGGGTTCCATGCTGATTCAAGCCCGGGACAGAAAAGCGTACAAAGCACTCGGATATCGCACTTTTGAAAGGTACTGCCAAACTGAATTCGGCAAGTCAATTTCCAGTGCTTACAGGTTAATTGAAGACGCAAAAGTCGTAGCACAGTTGGAGGCAGAAATATCCAAACAATACGACGAACCGATTACTTTAAACATTCCCAGCGCTTGCCTGCGCCCTCTGAAAATTATCCCAGATGTCAACGACAAGCTTAAAGCAATCGAATATGCAAAAAATTTAGCCGCAACGGAAGGCAAAAAGGCTACTAAAAAACATTTAGAAATAGCAGTATTCGAGATATCCGGCAAGCGCAGTCAAGATTACAAAGTCGCAATTCAAAAATTGGGCTTCACAAAGGGCGTACCAGTCGAGATTAACGACGCAACAAACAGCAGAGGATTAGTTAAAAAAGTAGACGAATCAGGCAAGATTCACATCGCACTTTACAGCGGAGGAGTCTACCCAAGACCACTTGGCGCTAGTGACCTAAGGCTACTGACGAAAGCAGAACAGCCTGCAAATCCACTGAACGAAATCACTGCCAGCAAGGGCGATAGAGTGCTCATTTTTGCTAAGGGGCTAGAAGGCAAAAAAGGAATTATTCACAAATGGAAAGATTGCTGTCAAGCACTTGTAACAGTGGATGGAGAAGATGAACTAGCCACTATCGCTTATGCAGAGATGGAGTTGATCCGCGAACAACAAGAAGAGGCCAACTGGGAATCAGAATTAGTGTGGGAAGCCGGAAAAAATAGATATTACTATTTCCCAAAGGAAGACACAATATATAGTAACAAATGGCCACAAGGCTTAGCTCTAAAACCTCACTCCCATGAAAAAAGCCCAACTGAGTTCATGAGAGAGTGGGAAGATAAATTCGCCGGAGACTTACTCGAAGCTCTTGTAACTCCGGCAAAAATCAAGACACTGGCACTCGCGCAGGCTATCAGCCTTCCGGACAGCGAAGGTAAGGAATTCGCTGCTGACTTAATTGCCAGCTTAAATCAATTATTTCCGCAATCCAAGCCCAAGGCTATGGGAATAAGCTTTGCTCTGACGATCAACGAATTGATTTCTGGTAAGAAAACGCAAACTAGGCGTGCATGGCAAGATGATTATGCTCGAAATTTCATTAGATATTTTGATGAAAATATTGCCATCCCAGCACTAAATAAAGGCCGTCACCGGGGTGGACATGAACTAGGATCCATCAAACTTACTCAGCGCCCATATCAACAGTATTTATCAGAAATGTCATCCATCGATTTACAAGAAGAAGGGGGCATGGTTGCAACAGCACAAGAATTTATCGACACCTACTTTGAGGGGCAGGACAAGTTAGTTTGGGTGCTTCACTTCGAGTTTTTAGCTGCACCCAATAATACATTAGCAGAGGAAAACCAGAGATTAAGGGAGCAGCTAGCAGAGGCACAATTTGCGATCGAAGCAATGGTAAATGCAGCTTCCACAGATTCAGCCCTGGCGTTCAACAAAACAGCCAATTTCTTACTAGAAAATACCGCAGAAACCTCAACAGAAGCCTTAGATGTAGACAC
>NZ_JAHRFA010000026.1:16314-87465 GCF_020883045.1 Microcoleus sp. CAWBG58
AGTCGTAGACACAGTCGTAGACACAGTCGTAGACACAGTCGTAGACACAGTCGTAGACACAGTCGTAGACACAGTCGTAGACACAGTCGTAGACACAGTCGTAGACACAGTCGTAGACACAGTCGTAGACACAGTCGTAAAAGATTTATGGGTTCCCCCAGAAATCCCAATTCAAATAGCTAGCATCCGCAATAAATTCATCGAGCTGATAGATAAATACGAGAAAACTAAGATTAATACATCTAGGAAAAAGGACATAGAAAATCTCAACGGGAATATAAAGACGCTAAACAAAAAGCTTGAAAACCTGCAAAAATTTGAAGCACTTAGAA
This sequence comes from Microcoleus sp. CAWBG58, assembly GCF_020883045.1. NCBI lineage: Bacteria > Bacillati > Cyanobacteriota > Cyanophyceae > Oscillatoriales > Microcoleaceae > Microcoleus > Microcoleus sp. CAWBG58. Next base: position 16,647 of record NZ_JAHRFA010000026.1, read on the forward strand.
TCGGACACACCATCTGTCATTCGCGTCAGCCGGTACTGTTGGGGAAAATAACCGGGCTTGGTTTCTCCCAAGGAGAAATGCCAATTGTTTGGGTCAAGTATTACGAAGAAGGCAACTTACAAAAAACTCCAACTTCAGAACTGGTTCCCATGATTTTCTTGGTGGACGTGTAGCAAAATGCAAGCCACCCAGACACTACCAACCCTGCTAGAGATTCCCGAGAATTGGCCGCTCGTGCCAGTATCGGGAAAACGGCCCTATCAGAAAAATTGGAATTCTAGGCAGTTCAATCGCCTAGAAATCCTCACCGAACTAGAAAACGGCAAGGCAACCGGCATAGGGCTGAAGTTGGGAAATGGGCTGCTAGCAATCGACATTGATGGCGACTCGGCCGCCAAGCTCCTAGTCAAATTAGCAGGCGAAAACAGCCTCGCAGATTTCTCGGCAACAACTGCCTGGACAAGCGGCCGAGCTGGCAGAAAACAGTGTTTATTTTCGGTGCCGGAAGCTGACTGGCATCGCCTTCGCACGCGCAGAATCGGCACGGGAATATCAGGCGATGACGGGAAAGAGGAGTGCTTGGAATTTCGCTGGCTCGATAGTCAAAGCGTATTGCCACCAAGCATCCACCCAGACACCGGCAAACCCTATGAATGGATCAACAGCCCGCTACAACATCCGCCCGCTCCAGCCCCAGAATGGCTAATTGAACTCTGCGAAAACTGGCATAGCGAGTATGTCAGCGATAAGGAACCAGATTTAGTGCGCTTCCCGGTACGATTGTTCCCGCATTTTGGCCGTCAGATGAGTGTCTGGCTGCTCGCGCGCCGCTTCGATATTTCGCGCTGGAGCCATGGCGGTAAGTGCAAAGGATCGGGAATTGGAAAATTCACACTGGCAGCAGCAAGTATAATTTTAAATCGCAGCGAAGGCCACGTCAGAAAGTTATTGTGCGCTGCCAAAAAGTCGGGATTAATTCGCGACTATTCACAGTCCAAGAATTGGATTACAGTTTTTTACAGCAGCTTAGAAAAAGCGATCGCTCTCACCGGCATTGAGAAGCTCGGCCCGATCGCCGCCATAAATATTGATGATTTGGCTAACATCCACATACTCGCTACAGAAGTGGAAGCCCAGAGCTTGCAACGCGCATCTCTCCACCGAGTAAGGCAGGAAGAGATCCAGCAAGTAAAATCCCAGGGCGACGACCCTGGGAAAACTCCGACGCAAATAGTTAAGCCGATCGACCTGCACACCTGCGACTATCCGGCGCGGGTACTGGGAAAGGGCGATCGGTTTATTTATTGTGATTCGGAATTCCGCTTCTATGGCGGAAGTCAAAGTGCGATCGCTAACAGCCGGGGGATTAGTCAATCGACTGTTAGTCGCCACCTTTCAAACAGCTACCGATTGGTAGCGGCACCGGTGCGAGGATATCGCCAAGAGTTGCCGCCAATAATCAAAAAGCAACTGGTAGAGAAACTCCCACATCTCAAAGGGATGCCGTCAGGATTGTGCGTGGAAGATGGCTTATTTTCCATGCACGGCGACTGGTGGAAGCCTCACTGCAATGTTTATCTATTAGATCATCGCCTGGTATCAGCCAGACGGCGACGGGCCCGAATCCAAGGGCAAATAGATAAGGATGACTTATTGTTTGAAAAAACCTCGCCAAGATTTTTAAACAATAATAATTTCTTATGTGTTGTTCCTTATGAAGAAAAATTGGATCCTTCTAAAGAATTAAAAGATCTTTTAGAAAAGATTCTCCCCGCCATGGAAAATAAAACCAACCGGGAAAAAGAAAACCAAAAAGGATCATGACTCAGCAGTAAATGAAAAACGTCCCATTTTTGGGACATTTTTCAACCGGGTTAGCACCCCTCGATCGGCGGAACGAAGCATTTCACTGTTTCAGGAACTCCATTCGGGCCGAGTTGAGCGATCGCAGCGCGAACACAACGTACCGACCGAACCGCCGGATTTAGTTTTACCGCGCCGCCTTTTGTAATTCGCAGCTTGCCTTCAGAGACCGACAAATTATCAATCAAATCTAAAATCCTTTCCGCCTCGTCCTCCGTCTCGGCACGCACACCGGATTTGATTTTAGATCCACCCCAAAGCAAGCGACCATAGACATTTCCCTTGGTATAAATCAAGTTATCGAAATCGCGACACCATTCTAAATCCTCGCGGGGATTCGGGATGTGAGTGTGCCACAAACTGCCTGTTTGCTTGGGATAGTTTTCGCCCCAAGTTAACACCAGTTGCCTTGGTACATCAAACTCTGCAAATTCATCGCCTGGTTGAACGGGGACGCAGACAGGAGTTTCACAAGCCTTGGCATAAGACAATTTTTGCAACTCGGTAAACGCTGAAATTTGGCTCGACAAGCCAGCAATCCCATCGCCATTGTAGAGCAGCACCTGCGTGCCTCCATCGCAATCCACAAAATCAATTTGGCCAGCAATATCAACATCGTCTCGATCGCAAACTTCTGCCAGTATTTTCTTATTTAGCACCGTCAACTCCCCAACTTGGTCACTCAACCCAAGTAAGCCAGCACCGGAATAATCATAAGTAAAAACTGTGCTACCACAAACGTAAGTTCCGGCACCAAAGATATCTGGGAATGATGCCGAATACTCCACATCACAAATTTTCTTGAGTGCCATTTTGTTGACACCTAAGATGACATCTAGCTGCTTCTGAATCCCGATCAAGCCGGGTCCAGAATAGCTGTAGGGAATCGTCGCGCCATCGCATTCAATCAGCCCTGAATTTTTGAAGTCGGGGAATCTGTCGTCGTCCTCCTTCTTCTTTTTCTTCAGCTTGTCATTGATATCTTTACAGCATTGTTCTAACTCTTTTTTAGTTTCCTCCGCCGTTTTTTGAAGCTTCTTTAATTTAGCCTCAATGTCGGGGGTAGGCAGGTCGGCGACGACAGTTAAAGTTTGTGGAACTTCCATCTGCATTGCCAAGCCCTGAGGAACTTCCATCTGCATTGCCAAGCCCTGAGGAACTTCCATCTGCATTGCCAAGCCCTGAGGAACCTCCATCTGCATTGCCAAGCCCTGAGGAACTTCCATCTGCATTGCCAAGCCCTGAGGAACTTCCATCTGCATTGCCAAGCCCTGAGGAACTTCCATCTGCATTGCCAAGCCCTGCGGAATCTCTACCTGCATCTTTAGGTTTATGCCTTTGATAGCATCAGTCAAACTATCAAAAAGAGATTCTATAATCAAAAGCCCTAAGAGCAGAGGGGCTATAGTCTCAATCATCGCATCAGCATTTAACTGAGGAATTTTGATTACCCCTTGCAACGTGGTAGTAATCAGCCCAACAATGGGATTAAGCAATTCAGTAATGCCCGACAAAATAGCCTTAGGTAGCTCCTGTATTTGCTCTGACACAGGATCGATTATTTTCTGAATTTGTTCCAATAGCGGACTAAAATCTGGATTTTTTAGCTCTTGAATATCCAGATCTAAATCTTTCAAAAAATCGACAATAGGGGTTAGCAAATTAACCCCGCCCTGACCAGCCTGATCGAGAGAAGTGGGTGTGGAAAGTCCTTGGCGGGAAGAGTCAATCGGATCGAGCTTGATGCGGCCGGTTCCTGGTCGCGCGGGGAAACCTAACGCTCCGCTGGGGGTTGTGTCGAGCCCAGGAATGGGAGTCATTTTAGGCGATCGCGAACCACGCACCGGCTCATCGAATTCAGGTGCGATCGGCGCAAAAGGATCGGCTCTGCCGACAGTCTGAGGCTGGGTTTGTGTTCGGTTTGCTTGCCGGGGGTCGCCAATGGGCGATCGCGTTTGAGGCTGGGCTTGCGATTGTGTCTGGTTTGCTTGCCGGGGGTCGCCGATCGGCGGACTCGTAGCAACCTTAGGTTTCTGGTCTCCCTTCAAAGCTTGGTCTGCCTGAACAGCCGCAATTCCCTTGACGGCCGCGATGCCGACTGCCTGGCCGATTTTACCAAGCCCAAGCCCAGTAGATCCTTTGGCGACAGCCCCGGTTACAGCAGCACTTTTTAGCCCAAGCGGGACAGCGCCAGTAACAACAGATACCTTGGCAGCAGCGGCTCCTGTTGCGACGACTTTTGCGACAGGGACGATCGGCGCCGCCGTCAGTGGAAGCGCACCAATCCCGACCTTCGCTCCCACGCCAGCAGCAGCCGCCACTTTTGTAGCGGTGGCAGCCTTTGCGGCGCCGACACCTATCTTAATAGCCAGCGGAACAAATGCAAGTGGTGCCGGCATTTACCCTCCACTAATTCCATTCCAAAGAGTTTGCTCAACCCGTTTCAACTCGTCAATGACGGGTTGCAAATCCACATTCATTTCCATGTCCTGAAGCATTTTATTAACAAGTTCCAATTGTTCGACAGCACGGCTATCAATATGTTGTTTAATAGCGTCAAGCAACCGCTGTTTTTCAGCCATCTGCTCAGCAATTATAGAGGCAATAGTATTACAGTCACATCCGCACATTTTTCTATGAGGGGGGGGAGGGGGCGAAGCATTGCCAGGAAAAAAGAAGGGTATCGGCGTCGGAGGGGGGCGAGTTCCCCCTCGGCATTTAGGCGGAGGTCTAATAGAAACCAAAGTAGATTTAAAGTTAGAAACCTCCCCACGGATTCGACCAAACCCTGGGTAATCTTTGTGGAAATATTCAATATAATCGTATTGCTGTCGAATGAAGATTATATAAGAATCGAAAGAAGAACCTGTGTTTGATAGCCAGTGGGAACCAATATTAACAGTAACGTCGAATTTTCCTTTAAAAAACCCCCACTGACCAGCGCCAAACACTTTATCCGCATCTGCTGGGTAATTTGGCTTGTAGCCGACACGAAGATCGCCGTTAAAATTTTTAACGTTATCCTCAAAACTTTCATTTATTTTCGTCATGCCCTCGGAGACAGGAAGGGCTACTGTCCATCTCCATGCCATTATCATTGCAGTCCAGCGAGTACCGTCCGGACACTCAGACTCAATCCTTAAATTATTGGGATTGTAAGGTGCTGGTGCTGGTGCTGGTGCTGATGCTGGTGCTGGTGCTGGTGCTGGCGCTGGTGCTGGTGCTGGCGCTGGTGCTGGTGCATTGCCTCCCCATCCCTGGCGGATGTTCTCATCAAATGGTCTAATTATATTATTGATTTTATTCCTGTAATCAATCCCTAATTGATTGGATCGCTCAATACTCCTCTCGTTTAAGTCTCGAATTTCAGGCGATTTTTTTAATCCAATATTATTAATTCTGCTTGTCAGGTCAAGCCCAATCTGCTCAGAGCGCCGGATACTATCGGCTCCAGAAGGAGGCGCATAAACCCCAAATTCCTTCCGCCCCTCTCTTCTCATAGAATTATATTCGCAGAGCTTATCCTCAACTGCGCCGTACCAGCAGAGCAAACAGCAGAAATTGCATTTGCGGCTTGGGCGGAATCAATGATTAGCAAATTCCTCAAAAGCAAAGGATGCGCCGAATTGAAAAGTGTTGCGCCAGAACCATACCTAATCCAGATTTCCGCCGAAGGGATAATCAAAGATAAGCAATAAATTTTGACTATCTTCCTATTCGGGTTTGCAGCAAAAAGAGTTGTCGAGGATGTAGACACAGTAATTGTCGTAGAGGAATCCTCTGTCAAGCGTTCCGCTAGCTGACCAGCAATGCCTCGATTAAGATTATTGCAACAATTCATACAACATAGTTGTAAACAATATTGTTGTGGTCTTGCAAGAAACTTGATTTCTCAACCACATACCCAGTAATAGATACCCAATCATTCTGTTGCCCAGCGCCAGTATTATTCTGGAGCAATCCATGCCCTCGGTCAATTATTTTTGCATGGATTTTCCATCCAAATCTAACCCCGTAGAATTCCAAGTCAGTGAAGAACTCGTTAATCCCTGTGAAAAAAATTGGCTTTACGTTATACAAGTCAATCATTCCCACTTCAAAATTTTGCCCGCTTGGATTCTGCAAAGAAACAAGCAGCCCTTTTTTAGGATTCGCGCGAAACATCTGATTCTTCTGCTCCTTCTGCGCGAGCGTATCGGTAGGGAGGATAACAGGGGCAAAAGTTGGAGGCACTGAATCGAGGTAGCAGGCGACTCGAATCACCGCCATGTGCCCTTGGTAGTTGATGTTTGTTCCGAGTACAGATGCGTTGCTTGAAGTATATAAAATCGCTTCCTGATTGCTAGTTGCCGGGGCAATTCTGGCTGCAACCTGAGCAATTCGATCGGGCATATCGATCGCCATTTAATTCCTCCTAGTGCCGCTAAATACTGGTCTAGCCCCGCCAGTAAGTGCCCGTTCAGGAGCCTTGGAAACAAGTGCCGAGGTCATCCCGCCACTGCCATTACTAAACTTTGCCTGAGGCTGGGGCGCCCCGCCAAAAGATGCAGAAGCTTGTCCGGCAAGTTGTTGTCCTGTCCTTACAGCCTGTCCCGCAAGTTGCTGACCGGTTTTTACAGCTTGTCCGGTAAGTTGTTGTCCGCTTTTGACAGCCTGCCCTACAACTTGCCCGCCAACTCCCAAAGCGTTACTAATAGCCTTCCCTGGATCTTTCCCAAATTCAGCAGAAAACTTACCAGAAGCTGTTTCATAAGCGTCTATGTACTCGTCTCCCTTTTTCATTAACTTCTCTAGATGAGGCCTTGTCGCTGTTTCGACATTACTCCTATTAATTTCCTGGACGCGAGCTGCTTTTAGCTTCCGATCATCAGCCATAGCAGATCCAGGTGTCCACATTTCGTGAGTTCCCGGCGCTTGTTCATCAGGTATGTAATTCGGGGGATAGGGTTTCCCCGTTTTCGGATCAATAATTATTGGGGGGCCTGCGACAACATTCGCAATTACCTGCAAAGATTGAATTTGCGATCCACTGACTGCCGTATAACCACCACTACTAGGATCGTATTGCCCGTAAACCGGTTGCTCTGCTGCTGCCATAATTTTTACCTGTTATTCACTTAAACTAAATAGAATTCGGGTTGGGCATAGCAATGCCTCGTGGCACTAACACCCTAACTTGAAAAACATATTGCTCAAAAGGTTTTGCAACCCCATCTGAAATCACCTCAACCAAAGAAACTTCTGGGCCAAAAATACTCAGTTGAGAATCCTGGCTAGTATCCTGTTCCTCCCATGTTTTCATTAACAATGCAAGCACCACAGACTCAGCGTTATTTACTGCCGCAGGTGCTAAAGCCGTAAAAGCTGGGGGCGTTCTCAAGCTTCTTAAATCAGCCTTACTAAAGGTGACTGCTGTTGCCGTTTGGGTTGCGCCGGCACCAAAAAAAGCGGTTAGAGGTTTGTCGATCGCCATTAAATTAAGTTGGGATTAGGGAACGTAGAAACCGTATCATCCTGAAATATCTCAATCTCACTAAAATACCTTCGCTGCCACTTGTTGAATCGAAATTCTAGGGTTTGCTCAAACGGTTTGATAATGAATTGAGAATCTGTACTTTGGTCCTGATTTCGCAACCACCGCAGAATCAAGGCGAGAGATAACTGTTCGCTGCGGTTGTTCGCAGCAGGAGTAAAATCATAGCTAGGGGTCAGCCCGACTGGTGCAACCAAATCATTTTTCAAGATAATGAGTTGGGTTGCCGTTTGGGTTGCGCCGGCACCGAAGAAATTAGTAAATAAAGGTTCGCTAGGCATTAGGTTCGCTAGGCATTTAATTGGATAATTGATGCAAGAACTAGCGCAGGCGAACGAATGTCGCTCGTATAAGGGAAGCGGTAAAAGCTCGAGTAAAGAAGACTTGAACCATTCTGGTACTCAGTTGTCCGGTAGCAGCTAGCCGAATCCCGCCCGTGAACGTATCAGTGTCATGGCTTTCCATTGGGAAATTAAATATAGGCTGAGCCCGCCCCGTATTCTGCCACTGGATTGGGGCGAGAATTGTCGCCCCACTTGCTTGCGAGTGAGGAAATGTCTGACCATTGGAGATAAACTGGATATAAACTGCTACGGCAAACAAGCTTTCAGCCGAGCCAGGATTTAGGTTGCCCAAAAAGCCCAAATCAAAAAGCTGCCCCCCTCCTGGATAGCTAATCTGTGCGGGCGGCGCTACTTGCACCTGCGCAATCGAAATAGGCAAAATCAATTGATACCGCCTGTCCGCCTCGGCTACTGTGAGATAAGTGGGATGTGGATCGGTGGCAGCTACGTGATCTGCGATCGCACTTGCCACTTCAGCATCACGAGCGATTGCCGCCGGAATATCCGTGTCCGTAAGAGCTATCGCAGATCGCCTGTAACGCCCATCGCCCTCCGCTTGCGTCAGATAAGCGGGATGTGGATCGGTGGCGGCCATGTGATTTGCGATCGCACTTACCACTTCAGCATCTGTCGCGAGTTCCGGTGGAAATCCAGTGTTTAAATTAGTTAAAGTTGCCATGCTAACTCAATTTTTTATTAAATCAACGTGGATTCAGTCACCATCACTGTTGCTGTTCCAGAAGTTGCTATCATGGACACAGGCCCCGTATACCGATAGGAACTCGGCTCACTGTGGAAATGAAATCCAGGCGGGAGTGGTCTTTCGTATGAATTGGCAGCAACGGTTGTTCCTTCTCGTAAAAGAATCGTTGCCGGGCCTGCATTATAAAAAGAGTAATTTGCCCTGTTCGCATTTGCGGCCAGCGCCACACTTGAAGTGGTAGTAATAGCTGTAGAAACAGGCGTTCCCGCATTTCTGGCTAATGGCTGCGGGGGCGTTGGTACTGACGCTGGATTTAAATTATAAATAGCTCCCATTGTTTCTCACTCCGGTGGATTGTCAGAAATAAACAGTTTTTTCTTGAAACTCACAGCGCAAAGTTGTTTTCTTCCGAGCAGTCGCAAAACCTGAGATTTGCTCAAAAAATACTTAGCGCAATAACTACGAAGCGGAATACAAGGGGGCGGGTCAACCTGCGTTCCAGCGCTTCTGTAAAAAGTGCTGGGGTAAGTTTTCGATCGCACCTTATATTTCCTTTGCATTTATACACAATAAGAAAAATACCCGCATGGGTGACCGACGGGTAACATAAATTGACATTAAAAAAAATATTTATGTATTTAAATGTTTATTTAGTGCCTCCGCAACGACTTCCCACATCTTTTTTCGCTCGTCTAGCGCCCGCTGCTTAACTTTAATAAGGAGGTCGGTAGTTACTTTTACCGTCATAAGAGTTGACTGCATAGTTCCAAAAATAAATAAATATTCAAATATAATTGTCGCACATTTCCTTGCCTTACGACAACCGCCAGACCCCTTATTCTGTGAGACTCGTCGAGTGCTTTTACCTTTAAACACGACGAGTGATTTTTCGTACATAAACCTTGCAAGAAAATGGCCGATGCGTTTAAGTTAAAAACAGCCAATCAGCAAATCAACAGCGATGATTCCGCCGACAGAAGTTATCCCCGGATATGAATTTGATGAATTGACAGGAAAAATAACAATCCCGATTGCAGCACTGGCATTGTCGTCGGCCGAAGCGAATGCAACCACTGGTAATGCGATGGAAATCGTTCGCCAAATGCTCGACAAGATGGCAATTTTCATTGCAAGGTTGGAACCTACCGAGCAACTGACGAGAAGCATTATTGCCAAACCAGATCCAACGATCGCGATCGGATTTGATTTACCGCCCGGAACCTTGCGACAAACTTACATAGTGAGCTTTGACTTGCAGCCAATACTCCTTGAGCTTGTGCCAGAACCGGCCCCAATTCCTTAAATAGTAGATCGCCTCGATCGCAGATAGATCGCCCAGAACAAAACACCAAACAGGAAATAAAGAATGAGAATTTCTCCCGCCGAACTTTTCCCAGGATACACATTTGAATCCAATGAAATCAGAATCCCAATTGCCGCGCTAACAGGTCTAACAGCGGCCGAAGCGAATGCAACCACTGGCAACGGAATGGAAATTCTCCGGCAAATTGTCGATCGCAGTCATTTCGCACTCGCCGCCCTAGTTCCCGCGGCCCGACCAACCAAAGCGACGGTTGCAAAACCCAATCCGTCGATCGCCTCCGGTACAAATGTCGCACCAGGGACTCTGCGCCAAAGTTACACACTCAATTTTGACTTGCAGCCCACCTCATTAGAGCTCGCATCCGAGCCTACCATATAAATAAATGGCTAGACCAGAAGGAATCACATTCAGGGGAAATAATTATCTCCCAGATTGGGGGTTGCCAGCCAACCCTTTTAATTACAAGTACACCTTTAAAGTCCCTGACGGGATGAGCAACGCAATGATAGACGCAATCGTTGCCGCAGTGGGTGGATCGATCGTCAACACAAGAGGAGTGCCATGCGAGGACGCGGAAGGTCACCCGTGGACTCCACGCAAGCTCAAATTTTGGTTTGAGGCTGGAAAAACAATGTCAATTCCTGTCCCAAGCAAAACAAATTTAGTTGCGACAGCAAACACAATCGCAACCCAATTAAATCGGATTGCTAGGGTTATCTGTGTTTCCCTGGAAGGGGAAACATGGAGCAACATCATCGACATAATAGATCCAACTTCATCACTGCTTCCGCCAGTCCCGATGGCTATTACAGACACTCCTGCTGGGACAAAGGAACCTTCTTATGTGGGGAGCATGGCGTATGAAACAGATGGCGTGCTTGAGATGAGTTCCAAGGCCTTTAAAATGGCAACGAACCTTCCCGGCAATGCGCCTTATGCGGCATATGCAACCGCTATTAACGAGTGCTTAATATCAGGAGGTCCCCTGAATACGTCGAGAACAAGATGCCCTGGCTTTCGCCAGCTGACATTCCATCATCGGCGGTTTCGTGTCGTGATGCTCCAAAATCGCAGAGTGGTAGCGCCAAGCGACGCCACTCCCAGTCAAGCAATCTCGGAGGTAACGACCGCCAGATCAGCGATGCTTGTTCCTATGAGCGCCCGAACCCCTGAGCTAATCCGGGCTTGTGGGTTAGCGCTGCGGGCAGTCCCCCACACAATGTGTCTGGGCTACCGAGGTGAATGGGATAAGCGATTCAGCTTGAAGAATCCAGGGGCGTTACCCGCACCGACACCCTAGCCCTAATGTTTTGGCGCGCCGATTACACTACGGATCTCGGCAAAACGTACTATCAAATCACCCTGCTGGGAGAAGGCGACTTGTTGCCCGAGGTATACAAAAACTCGGCAGTCAAGGGCAGGGGATTTTGCACATTACCCCGCAATGTCAAGCCAAGAACAGCAGTTCTGACAGATACGGAAGGGCTGAACTACCAGGTCGAGTATCCATTCAGGCCGGGAACTCCTGAATGGATACAATTCTGGGGAAGCATACGAAGCAACCCCTTGATAATTACCAGCAGCGGAAATGGCGAGATCGTCAAAGGAATAAAATGAGATACATTATCATCAAAACCGAACCGAACTCCAACGGGACAATCAGTTTCCTTGGGGCACACAAAGCCACACGAAAGGGTAGCAAAAGCTCGATTGAATGGATCGACCTAAAGTCTGCCACAACGAACACAATAGACCCCGATGCGTGTGACCTTCTATCCTTCGACGAGATGAGCGAAGCAGAAGAACTCCTGGAAGACGTAGGGGAAAATGATACAGAAAGCACCGCCATCATGGGGGTAGATGCCGACTAGCGCCCAAAAAATTAAGGCTTTTAAAACGGTCAGAGGCAGGGATTTAAAAATCCGATACACGCAAGATAACTTGGAGGACAGCTTGGTCAGCCAAAGGCAATACTATGATGAGGGTGGGAACCAATTAACTCCCGTGACGCCCCTGCTTTTGGCTCGACAAGTAGCGACAAACAACCCAACTATCGACCGTCTTGGCAATGCCGAACCGCGCTATATTTCCGCGTGCTTCGGCTCACCCCAAAACAAATCAGGCGAGAGCAATTTCAAAGTGATCGTCCCCTATGCGCCAGGGGACAACCGTCAAGCCGAGCAAATAAAAGAGGTGGGTGAATATACCTCTTTTAGCCCGTCGGTAGAGCCTCGACTGCCTCTACAATTGACATATCACGGCGAAAATCAAGGCTAATGCTAACTACAGTTTTAGACACTGTCATTCAATCGGCAACACCAACTTACACCGAATGGTTCCCGCCAAACACTTTATTCATAGTTTTCCAGAGTGATGACACCGGGGAGTATACACAATCAGGGGAATTCGTAGAGGCTGCCTGTGCACTTTTTTCTCGCATTCAGGACTCTCCGCTGATAGAGCGCCTGTGTGCACTCTTCCAAGGCTCAATTAATACGATCGACTTAATTCCCATCCCAGGACTCTACCGAAACGACTTATTTCCAATGCGACTTCTTGTCAATCCTTCGACAGGTTTCCACTGTCGCATAATTGCAGTTAGCTAATCAAATGATTTCCGAAACTTTTCCAACCATAGAGATGACCGATCGGGCAAAAGTACGCCTAACCTATCCTCACTTGCCTGAATTTGAGTTGAAAATGGACTTCAACCCAATAATTGAGAGATTTCATCTCGTCGGCAACTTTTGTCTAGTTCACTGGCAAGCTAAGCCCTTTGGACTAAGGAGATGGGGGGTTTACGATGCAGGGAAAGACAAATACTATCCATTCTCGTGGAATGGCGCCGTCTGTTCAACGTCTCCAAAATTCCTGCAAATAGATGAAGAATTGGTGAAATCGGTACCTACAGCCGTGCTATTTTTTACCGAGACTACAGTAATCCAAGCAGAATATTTGACGATTGCTAACGTGAGATAAACAGCAATGGAAAAGCTTATCGACCTAGTCAAGGCAGACATTGCTACAACTGTAATAGCCTTCCTCGGATTAATAATTGCGTTCCTCGGATTAGCAATAAGTTTTTGGCAACTTAGAAGACAGCAAAGGAAAGAGCACCTAGAGGAAATTCGCCTAAGAGAAATAGAAATCAAGGAGGCTGTTAAGCAAAGGCAACAAATGGAGCAACAGTTGAAATTGCAAGGTCAACAAATAAAGTTTCAAGGGGAACAAATGACTCAAGTTCTTGACTGGATTTCCAAAATCACATTCAACAGTAAAAACAACTAATGGACAAAACATCACTACGCATTGCATTGGTTTGCATATGCCTTTGCGCTTTTGTTTCGTGCTTGGGGGTGTTGATAATAATACTGGAGTCACAGCCAATCCCCGACAACTTAATTGAATTGACACTTGGAATAATTGCCGTAATTGGAGCTTTTTTGGCCCCGTCACCACTACAGAAATAGAAGAATTCTCATGAATCATTCACTCATTTTTACAATGGAACTAAAGCCGTCAAACGAATTAATTGATGGCAATTTGCAATTGATTTACCCTGACAAAAAGCCTATTGATTACTTGGCAACTTCGGGCTGTCAGCAATGGCAGCAGCCCGAAGACCAATCGGCAAGAGCACGGGGCCCAATACCAGCAGGAGAATATCAAATTCCCACCAAACCTTACTGGCTTGACACTCGTGGAATAGAAGGCTGGTTTTTTCACATAACACCAGATCCAGTCGTTATCAATGGCGTTACCCGTGGAGAGTTTGGCGTCCATTTTGATGCAAATGCTCCGGGCAGTGCAGGGTGCATTGTGCTCCGCAATTTCCCAGGATGGCAAATGTTTTGCGATCGCATGAATAAGATCGCAAAATCCGGCATCAGGTCAATCCCGCTCTTAGTCGAGTACACTTAAAACTCAGGCAATTGTGGTTGGTTGATAACATGACCATAATGTTGCAGAATCATTTTGCCGTCGCGGTGTCCAGCGATTTGGGCAACTTGTGGTACAGACAACCCGCTTTCAAGAGCCTGACTAAGAAGCGTGTGTCTGGTAGCATAAGGTTTTCTATAAGGAATGCCCAAAGCCAATAAAACAGGCTTCCAACACTGAGAACGAAAGTTACCGTGATCTATAATTTGCCCTTTGGGGCTTTTGAAAATTAGACCACAAGCATTTTCTGCAATCAGTGAACTGAAAAGAGCGAAAACGCGATCGGACATTTTCAAGGTGCGAATAGATTCTTTAGTCTTAGGGGATTTACAAATCTTCTGATACTTCCCCCGTTCGCGAGACACCGACTGTCTAATAAAAATCAAGCGCTTTTCCAAATTAACATTGTCCCAGGTTAACCCAACAGCTTCCCCTGTTCTTACTCCCGAGAAAAGCAGAAATCGGACAAAAGGTGCGTAGGTAATGTAAACGCGATCGACATAATCTAATATTTTTTCAATTTCAGCGTCTGACAATGGCGCTTTTTTGCTGGCTGACTGTTGTCGCTCATCTTCTGTTGCAATACGGGAGCGAATTTTTTTTAAAGGGTTGTCAACCGGCTTAACAAAGCCTTCCTCTACCGCCCACGAAAAACACGATCGCAGCATTGACAGCCGACGGTTGAAAGTGCTGGCAGCCAACTCGCTAGATTGAAGCCATTCGATATCATCCAGCAAGGGATTTTTTGCCTTAGCAAGCATGGCTCGCACGCAAGCATAATGATCGGACGCGGTGGCAGTTGGCAATCCAAGAGACAAAACCCATTTATCCCAAATGTCGAGCCATTTCACCTTCTGCGTTTTTGCGACCAGCGGAATTTCAGCGCTGCTACTTTTGTGTCGGTATTTCTCCAGTGACGGATCGAAATGTCCTGCGAGGATATCATTTTCAATTTTCGTAGCGATCGCCGCAACTAATTGCCGATCGCGCTTATTTTCCCACTTCCCCCCTTTTAGAGGGGCAAACGAGAAAGAAGCACCCTCAACAGTAAATTGTAGGCGAATGGCTTTTCTATCTTTCGATGGCTTAATATTCATTTTTAGCGGGATTCCAGCGCAGATTTAACTTGCGGTAGATCCTACTAATTTATCAAACTGCTGGAATTCTTACCAGCTATGAACGGGACAGACGGGGCTCGAACCCGCAACTTCCGCCGTGACAGGGCGGTGCTCTAACCAATTGAACTACTGTCCCTCGTTTTTGCTTGTTTTTCAAGCACAATCTCTATTATGCCTATGACCTCACTCTTTGTCAAGAGTTTTTTTGAACTTTTATTTTGAAGCCCAAAATCTGAGTCTCCTGCAAGCCGCTGAAGTTGTTGTCACTCACCAAAATCAGTCCTACGGTACTATCGGCTAGCGCGGGGCCAAATGTCAAGCCCTCAATGTTGTCTAGGGGAATTTTCAGAGTTTCCAAATCCAGCAGCAGCCGTTTTTGGGCGGGGGAAACCTCGCTGAAACGGGTTTTGAGGCTGGGAAGTGCTTCAATGCGATCGGCTTTTTCCAAAGAAATCTCAAAAATTCTGATCGTCGTGCCGGTTTCCAGGGAGAATGCGCGCTCTAAACTCAGCAAGCGCTTGTCGTCGATCGCCAATAAATCCACTAAACCGTTGCTAGTTAATTTTCCCACAGGATTCGCACCAGGGGGTAGCGGTTCGGTAATGTAGGCAAAGGAGGCGTCTGGATTGCCACTCGCAGCATCGTACCGCAAAATTCGGCACGGGCTGCCTTTTTCCAGGGAAGCTACTGCGCCATCTTGAACTGTAGCGTTTTCGGTGGCGGTGAATAGGTATTTGCGATCGTCCGTGAGAGTCAAGCTTTCAAAGGCGAGATTGTTGCGGATGCCTTTTGTGCCTTTGGCGTCGGGCAAAAATAGATTGGGAATTGGTAGCGTTTTGAGCAGTTTACCATCCAAGGAGAATTCTTTGATGAAGGGATTGATTTGGCGATCGACATCTCCCTCGGAAGAAACAAACACGCTGTTGCCAGTAAAAGTTATCCCTTCTGGATCTAAACTTAATTCGGGAAAACTTTTACCGTTTTCATCCAATAAAGTTGTCACACCAGTAAATTCAATCTTTTCTTTTTCCAGCTTACCAGATGCCAAGTTAATTTTTAGAGAATAGAAGCGCGCCGGAGCCTTGCTGCTGCGATCGTCAGAGATGGCATAATAAACTTGTTTCTCGGCATCATAGGTAATTCCCGAAAGTCCGCCAATTTCTGTCCCCCCAAACGGAGAACCTGTGGGAAATATAGCCCTGCCGATAAAATCTATTTTGGTAACAGCGAAAGATTGGGCTGACAAGTTTACCAAAAGAGCAACAGTTGCTGCTATCAAAAAACAGGCAATAAATATAGTTGCTTTTATTAGATTTCGCATTGTATGAATAAGTAGTTGATTAAAAACTTTCACTTTGAGCCTGCATATTTGGGGCAGGCAAGATGCCCACCCCACAATATTTTTACTAAATGCCGAATACAAGAAGTGTAATATTTGTCAAAATATTTGTCAAAATGCCAACCAAATATTTTTTAGCATACCTATCTTCTTCTCTTTCTTACTTCGCGGCCTTTGCGTCTTCGCGGTTCGTTCAATCATAAAATCACTGTTTCTGACTCAACAAAAAATTAGTCAACCAATCTTTAACGATGTAAGTAGCGCGACAGTCGTCCTCATTGTAGCGGACGATCGCCTCCAAGATCGATCGATCGCCAGTTTTGAGCCAATCATCGTACCAACAGACACACTGAGCACCATTAGCCTTAGCATCGCGCCAGTCAAAACCCAACCAGCGCGCAATCGGTTTGAGTGCGTAACTTTCCACCGGCATAATCGCTTGTTGCGTCACTTGCTTGTGAATATCGACAAACCGTTTCAGAACGGGTTTCCACAAGTAAGCTGGAGTGTTGTAAAGTTTAGCTAGCCGTTTAAAAGTCTTGACTTCGTAGTCGCAAAAGTGGAAAATTGGAGCAATAGGATAAGCCCACATTAGTTCTAAAAATTGCTCCCAGATTGCACCTTCCTCAGCAGGTGATTCGGCTAGGAAACCGTGGAATTGTTCGGTTTTATTGTACCTATCGACAACTAATACTCCGTGGAGATAATCTAAATTTAACTCCGGTTCGGCTTCGATGTCAAAGTAGAGTTCGATTGGGGCGATCGGCAAAAAGACAGATTGAGAATAAGGAATTGGCTTGCTGCGGAGAATTGGCGCAGGCTTGGCAGGTGAAGCAGGCTTGTTTTCTGTATTCTTTACCAGCTCAATTTTAGGAATTACTAAATTATTATTTGCCTTTTCTAGTATTCTTATAAACTGACTAACTGCTCCCACTTCCGAACTTACATCCGTTACATCCGTTAAATCCCGTAGATTGCCCGTTGCCGAACCTACATCCGTTACATCCGTTACAAAATCCGCTGCCGAACTTCCTTCTTCTCGCAACAACGGTTGATTTAACAAGTGAGATTGAGCTTGTCGCACCACATCAAAAGCAACTCTGTCAGGAAATTCTGGATAATCGGCAAGCAATTCGCAACTAGCATTTGCCAGAGATCTGACATCAGTAATTTCCAGAGTTTTTAGTCTAGCATAGCGGCCGGCAGTAACTCCGGGCAATAACGAAAGATGTTTAATAGATTCGGCTTCCGCGTGACAGACAGTATACCAACCGCAAAGATTGCACTTTTGACGAGAAATGAAAACCTCCGGCTTATCTCGATTTTCAATCATCTGGATGCAGTCGTCTAAAAGCTCGAACATCTCAGGAGTTCGCCGATCGAGATTAACTTCCCACAGCCCTTTTTTTCGCAGCAGCAGCCACGCATTATCAGGCATTCTTTCTTGCACGGAAGCTAAGATTTGGGCGTGAAAAGCTGCAATAATTTGATAGTCTAGTTTTGGTCGCTTGCTAAGCCAAATATCCGCAGTAGCATAACTCCAATCGCCAAATTTAGATTGTCCCGGCTGCTTGATTAATAAATGCGGGCGGCTGATGAGGGTAATGTTTGACGAGTGCAGGGTTGAGGATGAAAGATGCACCGGAGTTTCGTGAATTTCTTCGCCAAATTCCGGGAAGTATTGACTGTCAATTCCCAGCAGAGAATCTATTGCACCGCTGGCTTTGCCGAATTCGCCCCGGATGAGCACTCCTCGATAAATGCGATCGACTCCTTGCTGCATTAAACTTAAGGTAGCGGCCGCCCCAGCTTGCCAATCCCCTCTAGGATATGATGGTTGTTGGTAAGTCTCGTGTTCTAGAACCTGCTGCTGATACGTCCCGCTGTCGCGCATCAGTTTCAACAAAAAATCGCTAGGAGGATCTAATTTTTTCCAGTCTCCGCAGGTGTCTAAAAATGCTCGAAGATGGCATCGTTGATAGGAAAGTAAGAGTTTGTCAGTTATTAACATTTAGTATTCACAAAATATAGAATAATTAGAAGTTATTGGGCATTGGGAATGGGGAATGGGGCATTGGGAATGGGGAATGGGGCATTGGGAATGGGGAATGGGGCATTGGCATTGGTTATTAGTTAGGAGAATTTATCCGGGATCCAAAAAGTAGGTTTTACAACGAATTACTGTCCTTAAAAAGCTAAAAATGCCCAAAATAAATGCTGTCGGAGGAAGGAGGAAGAAAGAAAAATAAACCTTTTTTAGAGAGGAGTTTGACGATCGACATTTATGCAATATTAACGCTATCAATAATTCCCCAAAAATATGACAAAGGACAATCACCGGCAACAATTCCCAGCTTTGGCCAATAAAGCTTATTTTAACTACGGCGGACAAGGGCCGCTGCCTGAGCCTGCTTTAGAGGCGATTTATGAGGCCTATAAGCGCGTGCAGCTTGGGGGGCCGTTTTCGGGGGAAATCGGTGCTTGGGTGGTTCAGGAGGCGATGCTGACGCGACGGGCGATCGCCCGCGAGTTAGCTGTACCTGCTGAAACGATCGCCCTGACTGAGGATGTCACCGTCGGCTGCAATATTGCTCTGTGGGGCATTGATTGGCGATCGGGCGACCATTTATTGCTCTCTGACTGCGAACACCCAGGCATTGTAGCTAGTGTAATGGAATTACAGCGCCGTTTCAACATTGAGGTTTCGGTTTGTCCGCTGGCGGCTACTTTGAATGGGGGCGATCCGGTTGCGGTAATTGCCGATTATTTGCAACCGAATACTCGTCTGTTGGTAATCAGTCACATCTTGTGGAATACTGGTCAAGTTTTGCCTTTGGCTGAGATTGTTAAGGTGTGTCATGAATTCTATGAACCCCCCCTAACCCCCCCTTGCCAAGGGGGGGGACAAGAGGCTTTATCTGTGCAGAATCGCAAAGTAATGGTGTTAGTTGATGCGGCTCAATCTGTGGGGGTTTTACCTTTGAATTTGATTGAGTCTGGGGTTGACTTTTATGCTTTTACTGGTCACAAATGGTGGTGTGGCCCGGAAGGTTTGGGCGGACTTTATGTCAGCGCTTCAGCTTTGGCAGATTTGCATCCGGTGTTTATCGGTTGGCGGGGAATTGTGACGGATTCTAGTGCTAAAGTGCTTGGATGGAAGCCTGGATCTCAACGTTACGAGATTGCGACTTCGGCTTATCCTTTGTATTCTGGTTTGCGAAGTGCGATCGCCCTGCAAAACGAGTGGGGTACGATCGAGGAAAGGTATGCAGAAATCTGCCGTTTGAGCAAGTATCTCTGGGAGCGTTTGTCGGAACTTCCCGGTGTAGAATGTTTGCGGAAATCAGCACCGGAAGCTGGTTTAGTTTCGTTTCGATTGACTAACGGGATGCCGCACAAGGAGTTAGTTGGTTTGCTGGAAAAGCAGGGAATTATGGTGCGGACAATTCTGAATCCTGACTGCGTGCGGGCTTGCGTTCACTATTTTACCACTGAGGCGGAGATCGATAAGTTGGTTGGGGAAATAGCCATTCAATTAGTATAGCTGTGGCGGGTTTATCTATAGTCTTGGACTCGCGGGTAATCAGAAACTGGGTTTTTGCGAAAATACTCGGTTACAGTCGCACAAACTGTGAAAAACCCGGTTTCTTTTGTCGGGGTGCGTAATTCCCGATGTAAGTAGATGAACGGTTTAGACATTGGCAGCTTCGATAATTTGCTCAGCCGCAATAGATGCGTCTATTTCCTGATGATGAACCCCATAAAAAGCGAGAACTTCGTTGACTTGAGCTTCACTGATGTCATACTCAGTCGCAATTTCCTTTGGAGATAAACCCCATTTTTCGGCTGCAATGACTACTGTTTGCACCCGCAACCGAGTGCCGCCCAAAACGGGCACGAGTTCGCCACTAGCACCGTGCACATAGGTGATTTCAGGGAAAGCGCGATCGTCATTCCGCTGCTTGAGAGTAGCAACTTTTTCGGTTACAGCCAATAGAATAAACTGATCGAGGGAAATGCCTTGGAGTGCGGCAATTTTTTCGGCTTCTTGCTGTAGTTTAACGGGTAAGTTTAAGGGGTAGGGTGTCATTTATATAACTTCCGTTTGCTAATAGGATTGCAGATGGGGCGGTAGTTTAGTTTAACAGTGTTTCAGTATTTCCAACATTTTAAAAACTTTTCTTTTCATCTTATTATGATATTCAAGACGGGCTTCTACCACTTCTGAATTCAGGTGAGTCACACAATGATTAGTAACATACAAAATATCCTGAGATTCAGATTGATCTTCTGAAGTCAGGAAACTCTCACCCTCATTGGTAAAGCACAGAACATAGCGAACCCCATCATCGCAGTCACGCACAAACTTTCCTAGTAAGTCTTTGTAGTTGAGAGTATCAACAGCTTTATTGAAAGATTCAGCTTTGTTTCCCTCTATCCCGTGACAGATGAAGGTAGCAAAAATTGCGTAATCTGAATCAGGCGGTTTTAAACTTACAACTCTTTTAATATAAATAACGGTATCACAAAGCTCTACTTCATCAGTATCTATGATTTCTACTTCATCCCAAAATTGAATGAAGGTTTCACCATTTTTCTTTTGATAGCAGGTAAACTTATATCCCTTGCTTTCTAGTTCAGCCAAAATCTGGCGTAGTGGCTCAGGCATGGCTGAACTTGGAATAATACGCATAATTCAATACTAAACTCCAACCACTTTACCTGACCAATTGGAGTATTATAGCTTCAAACCAGGCTCAAACTCTTCTATTTCACTAGCCGTGAATTGATAGCGATGTCTTTTGATTCCCATCGCTGACAGAACGACTTTAGGTAAAGGCTGTTGGCAATCCGACCCGAAATCTTCTATTTCGCTAGCAGTGAATCTATAGCGATGACGCTTGCTGACATCAGGTAAGCGAATTTCTTCCAAGAGAACACTTAGTTTTGCCTGTAGGTTATGGGAATTTTGGGCTAGAAATTCCCTTGATAAATAAATAGTATCTGTAGTGTAATCAAAAGCCGCATTTGCTCCATTAATATCAGCAGATGAAACGACCCTTAGGTGCCAGTAAGTGCCTTGAAGATAGACTTTTTCAGACAAATTCGGATTGAGCGCCTTTTTGAGCGTTCCCAAAACTGGTTTGTAAGAATGCCGATCACGAACTCTAGTGGATGTGTTATACACTTTTGGCTTCCTCTTTTGGCTTCCTATTTGTATATCGGGGAGTTTTTATAATTTTATGCAAGTGAATACATACTTGTTACTCTACTGCGGATATCCAAACTTGTCAGCAAGATACAGTTGGTTAAAAAGTGTTAAAAAGTAATATTTTAGGAAAAAGGTAAGATCGTGGTAAGATTATGGTAAGATTACTGTGATAACTAGACTCCCCTTTAAGCAATGAACATTGAGGAAGCCTTAAGAATCACTGATGAGTTAATCTGGACCACAACAGGAAAACACCTGACGGATTTACAAGAGGCTATAGTTCTGAACACTTGGAAAGGTAAAAGGTATCACCACATTGCTGAACAACACTCATATAATGAAATTTACGTCAAGAGCGTTGCTGCTCAGTTGTGGAACCAACTCTCATCAGTATTAGGGGAACCAGTCGCAAAAACTAATCTGCGAACTGTGCTGGAGCGACGCTCGCACTTGCAATCAATCCCACTTTCCCAAACGAAAGTGGAGGATAAAGGGGTAATCGCCATCCCGGCCCAAGACTGGGGTGAAGCACCAGATGTACCGATTTTATATGGACGCACTGAGGATCTGGCAACCTTACACCAATGGATCGTGAAGGATCGCTGCCGACTGGTGGCAATATTGGGTATGGGTGGGATTGGCAAAACTGCTCTGTCTGTGGAAGTGGCAAAACAGATTGAAGGTGAGTTTCAGTACGTCATCTGGCGAAGTCTTCATTATGCCCCACCTGTCACAGAGTTTTTAGCAGACTCGATCAAATTTTTTTCCAATCAGGAACTCACTAATTTACCCAAAGACGCACCTAATCTCCTGTCGATCCTGATCCAGTATTTGCGATCGCATCGGTGTCTGTTGGTACTCGATAATGCTGAGTTGATTCTAGAACCTGGGCATCTATATGGACAATATAAAGAGGGCTACGAAGGGTATGGCGATCTGATCAGACGCGTAGGAGAAGTATCTCATCAAAGTTGCTTAGTTTTAATCAGTCGGCAACGATTTAGAGAGATTGCATTATTAGAAGGTCCCATAAGACCTGTTCGTTCATTAAAATTGGATGGGTTAACGGTAGAAACAACATCGGAAATCTTCAAAGAAGAATCTTTATCTGACCAGGAAAAATGGAGTGAACTCATTCAACTATATCGAGGCAATCCCTTGGGATTAAAGCTAGTTGCTAAGACAATTAAAAGCCTATTTAATGGTAAAGTATCTGAGTATTTACAACTCGGCACAATAACAATCATGCCAGGGTTTCAAAAAATATTGGATGAGCAGTTCCAAGCATTATCAATTTTAGAAAATAAACTTATATGCTATATAGCGAATTATCACTATCCAATTTCATTCAAACAATTGCAAGAAGAGTTTCAGTCAAAAGCAGATATAGCAGATCTTATACAAGCTTTAGAATCTTTAGTATGGCGCTTTTTAATAGAAAAAATTACAAAAGGCAGTGAATTACTTTTTGCTATACAACCTGTGGTGCAAAAGTACATTACCAAATATATCAAATCTGGCAATACAACCGATGTGGTAGAGCCTTAACGCTAGATAATCAATCTATAAATTTCTCTTGTTCTGACTGCTCCTTCTAATAACTTTAGGGATGCCATTCTCTGATGCAATCACCTGCGTGACTTGCTCTCCTGGAGCTTTGTGGGTGTTTGTGCTTGTCCTTTGGTTAGTAGAGGTTGCATTTCTAGGGTCACGACCACGGTTTTCATAATCACTTTCTTCTAGGTCTATAGAAAGAGCAGTAAACAGATCATCCAGACTTTTTTTATTAACAGGATGTGTCCTGTAGAGAATTTTTTTGAGTGTTTCACGCTGCTGTCTAACCATAGATTCTAATTTTGAAAGGTTGACATTCTCAGGAAATGGCTTGTTCACTGATTTTAAACAATTTTCCTGACTATAACCCTGAGACAATTTTCTGAAAGCAGTTTGTACTTTTTGCAGCCCTTTGCCAGTCAAATAACAATTTTTAGACATAACAGAATTTTTGGTGTTTTAGTCCTAACCATCGACTTTGCTTTCCGTATTAAAAACCCCGAATCTGGGGTTAGGCATTTTACCTACTTAGCTCTAAACTGCCGATCATCGGCAGGATATGGGGCTTTGTCCTAGCACAATTTGCTGAGAAGCTTACTGTGATTGAATTTGGATAACTTTAACATATTTTTTTTTACATCGGCGCTGATGATCGGCATTAATGTTTGAGGTGTCGTTTATTTTGATATTAAGTTCACTTGGAACGCAACGCCAGATGCTGACACACAGCAAAATGGCAGTTTTATCTCAAAAAAAACAAAAAACGGCGTTCCACAGAGGAACCGCCGCTAGTCAAATAAACATACCTCCAAGATATCATGGACAACTTATCTCTACATGACGATCGCCCGTCGCCAAACCCCCGACAGGCCAACGGCATCATCCTGCTGTGCGAAATTCTCCTCATTCTCTGCCAAGCCAACACTTCCAGCCAGAAGTGGTCACAACTTCAACAACTTTGTCCAGAACTAATCGAGACTCACTGGCGCGGCTACAGCTATATCCGGCTGTTTTCCTGCTGCTTGTTTGAGATCCTTCTGATCCACCTGCCACCGGCGACAGACACTGGGATTCACTGTCACGATTCTTGGTACAACATCAACATCCTGATTGCTGGCGAAGCAGCAATTGACAGCAAATACAAAATTCGCGGCGGTAAGCCGAAACTGGTTCGAGAACAGAAACTCAGCAAAGGGCAATTCTCTCAATTGATGCGCTATCGCCCTCACAATCTCTGTTGTCCGGGTTCTGCGATCTGCCCAACTATGACGCTTAACATTCATTTCCCGAACCGGACTGAATCTTAAACGATTGGCGATCGCATCACTATCAAATGCGATCGCCTCGCCACAGCTAAATTTTGCCAATCTTCAATACACCAACACTCTTTACTTGACGAGGAAAAATCAGATGACTACTTGCCCTTACAAAGACAATTCCAGCCTCAAAAAATTGCCCTGCAATTGGCATTCCCACCCTGAAAACTCGAACATCCGGCTGTGCGACTGCGGCAATTTCTACAAAATCGATGAATTAGTCGAACCCTTCCAAGGTTCGCAGTCTTTCTTTGTTGTCTTGACGATCGTTATCCTGGTACTTGGGCAAGCTGTCCGCTTTGAACAACCTGGTTTGAATGCACCAGTGCGCCAAAATTACAACCAGCTTAAAGAGAGCCGATAGCAGAATTCATACCTGCTGATAAAAAAGCCGATCGCCCTTCCCACCAAAAACACCAAAGGCCGATCGCCCTTTTCTCCCAAATCTCAACTTACCCACTCCCACAAAAAAACCGGGTTTTTACTCAATCTGTCGTCTTCAACGCAGTATTGTCGCAAAAACCCGGTTTCTAAGATTCTAATTAATGACTGTGCCCGTGCTCCCCATGAGAATGCCCGTGCTCCCCATGAGAATGCCCGTGCCCGCCATGAGAATGCCCGTGTTCCCCATGAGAATGCCCGTGTTCCCCATGAGAATGCCCGCGATCGCCATGAGAATGTACGTGATCCCGAACAACCAAATTCGGATTAACAGCAACTGCCATCTCACTCAACAGCGCTTCAATCTGCGGATTTGCCCACTCTGCGGCCATTTTCAGGAACTCTGGATGGTCGTTTACGCAAGGCAATTTGCGGTAAGTAACTCCTTGACGCTGCTTCTGCAAACCCTCAATAATGTGGTCTACATCTAACAAAGTTTCGTGGTTTTCTGTCGCAAATCCGATCGGCATAAACACGATCGCAGTTGCACCCAAATCAATCAAATTCTTCGCAGCCAACGTCGCATCCGGCTGCGTCCATTCAATCAGCGGTGTGTCGTGATTCAGCCAGCCCACCGAAATCAAAGGATAGCGATACATCAAACGTTCCCGCACGCGATCGTACAAAGCTTGACTTTCCACAATACCCGAAGTAAAGCCCTTCGCCTTGTGCGGACAACCGTGATTCATCAGCACAATCCCAATTTGAGAAGGCAAATGCGCTACTGCTAAATCGTTCTTAATTTCTTCTTCAACTAAATCAGCCATTAGCTGGATGTAAGCAGGTTCATCGTAAAAAGAAGGAATGTAGCGCTGTCCCGTTACCCAATGTTCTTTACCATCAAAGGTTTGTGCTAAAGCGTTGTTTACCTGTTCCACAGCAATGCCACTGGTGAAAACAGAATCCACAACCAACAGCGGATAAATCAGAATCTTATCAAAGCCTTCTGCTTTAATTTGCGGAATTACTTGTTCCGGCAAAAACGGCGCGCAAAAGTTAAAAGCTTTGAACACTTTTACTTTGTCGCCCCATTTTTCCTGCAAATTCTTTTCAATCCCAGCGCGCTGCTGTTCAAAAATTGCATTGTGCGGTGACACGAATTTACCGTGTTGGTGGCTCCATTCGTGCAAGTCAAAAATCGCCAAAATCTTCGCCAGTGGCGGATAAATCCAATTCGGTACTGGGGCAAACTTAGCTGTCAGCAAGTTTAAAGCTTGTTCGTTGTAGTTGGCAAAATCGTCGTAGCTTTCGACTTCGCCGTAACCCATCAGCAAGACAGCAACCCGGTCATTACTTGCGGGTTCAGCAGATGTTTTGAACTCTATTTTTTCAGGAGAAGCAACCACTTTGTATTCCTCAATTTTATTTATTCTAAGAGATCCAGACAGGATGAAGGGTGCATCTGAGATTTTTCATTTTTGGCGATCGCACCGCTGATTCCCGGCTTCTGCACCCATACTGCCCGGTCAAATCTTTTATTTATCCAAGAACACCGGGTGGATGAGCATCAGTCCTAAATCAGGTTTGTAACTTCAACCCGAAACCAACAGGGTGGCTAGAACTAGGATCGGGCTTTGCTAAGCCTGACAGGGAATCCGGCCGGGGGGGTTAAGTTTTATGTTTTCTTAAGACTCCCTTACCTTGCCTCAGATGCCAGTCGTTTCGAGCCTTCCCCGCGCTATACTTGGGGGGATACTCTGTCAACTTGACTCTATTATAACTTTAATACCCTATCCCCCGGGATGGTATCTGATATAATAGATATATGATAAAGTTATGTTGCGAACTATATTAACTTTCTTGACGCACTATGAGACTGGTAATTTGCCCCGGAGTTCACGAACCAAAGCTAACCGACTGTTTCCTGGCGGGACTTTCGGGGATTTGGGCAGTGGCTGCCGATCGCCAAAACCAGCAAATACTCAATAGCGTTAAGATTTTCCCCGCTCATAAACATCCACCTTTTTCAGCACTTGACATATTCCACTTTTTGTGCAGTCAAGAGTTGACAGGAGAAAGTCTAGTATTCGTTAGTTTTTCGGCTGGGGTGGTTGGGGCGATCGGGGCAGCTTGGATGTGGCAGCAAATCGGCGGCAAAGTTGGAGCATTTTTTGCTTTAGACGGCTGGGGAGTACCCCTGGGGGGCAATTTCCCGATCCACCGCATCAGCCACGATCGCTTTACGCACTGGAGCTCAGCCATTATCGGCAGCGGTGAAGACAGTTTTTATGCCGATCCGCCCGTTCCACATTTGGAGTTGTGGCGGCAACCCCAAACCGCCCAAGGTTGGCAAATCACTCACGCACCCGACGGGATTGAGAGGGCAAAACCCGCCACCGCAGCAACATTTTTAGTTCACTTATTGAAACAGTACGGAGTCCAATCAGTTGTTTAATTTTAATTTAGTATCATCAGCGATCGCACCTATTGCTACCCTCGCCCGCTTAGAAAATTCTGTTTCTTCAGTCAAAACAAACAGCATCAAGCAGTGGCTGATATTTAGCGCCTCAGCATTTTTAGTCTCAATTCCCGTCTTCGTGCAAGCACCATTAGTTCGCTTGTATCCAACCATCAGCTTGCTCTCGACAATTCCCTGGTTCGTCCTCAGTTTGCTCCTAATTTTCCGTCCCAAAACCCAAGTTTGGGGAGACTTATTATTAGGATTTGCCGGATGTTGGCTGGCAGGTTCTATCTATTGGGGCTGGTTTAGATGGGAACCAATTTTGCACTTACCTATAGAATCAATTGGTTTACCATTTGCAATTTGGTGCTTGAACAAATCCTGGGGAAAAGTTGGAGCCTATTTTTATTTGGGTTCGCTATTTGGCACTGCAATTACTGACTTATATTTTTATTTGACAGGCTTGATGCCCTACTGGCGCAAAGTCATGCACGCGGAACCGGAATTCGCAATGCCAATTTTCCAAAGTGCGATCGGGCAAATTGACACTCCTTGGGGTATTGGCTGCGCTTTAGTTTTAATCGCTGTGTTGCTAACAGTCGGTTTGATTAGTTTGCGCCCTAGCCTGCACTGGCGCGCCTTCAGCGGAGCAGTTTTTAGCACGCTTTTGGTGGATGGTTTGTTTTGGCTGGCTGCTTCTGCTGCTTGAGATTTTGGGAAATTTCGATCGCAGAGGTGGGAAGATTGACGTGGCTGGACGCAGATTTTTTGATAAATCATTTGTAGTTGTAGGGTGCGTCAGTTTTCGGTTTAATACAAAAAATTTTGGTTTCTCCAATGACGCACCTTACTTGTTGTGGCTGGGCATTCTAATTTTTATTATCCCTCTGTTCGCTTGATATAAGTCACAGGATAACCAGGATTGCTCGGATTGCCGATTAACCGCTGATTCTTGCAATCTACCAGCAAATCTAACTTCTCCAAAACCACTTGACCAATCAACACCTCATCACCTGTCACTAGAGCGTCTTCGGTAGTCCTGCGTCCCTCAATTTCAATTAAGATAGCTTCAGTTACTCCTACTGTTTCTTGACGGCCATCAGCATACTTAACACTTTGTTGTCCGATAATCCGTAAACCTAGCTGCTGTACCATTTCTGCTGAAATTACTAGGTAAACCGATCCTGTATCTACTATAGCTTCTGTTTCGCACTCGCGCAACAACCGAGGTGCGAGCAATCCACGACTAACTAGAGCTTCATCTATGGCATTTGTCAGCTTGACCTGAGTCTTAACTTCTCCGATATTCTTAATTCCACCCAATTCTAATTTATTTAATTGTTTCATAGTAAATTAGCTTTGAATCTTTCCATACTGACATTATACGATTTCTGGGAACCAGACGCGATCGCCCGCGATTAACCGACATTTTTGTGAGATGAGTATTTAGTTAGCGATCGTGAGTTACAATCTAAAATCTAAAATCTAAAATCCAAAATTGATATCATGGCTTTCATTTCAGTTCGCGGTGTAGAACATTATTACGAGTGGATAACAGCAGGCAATAGCGCCCAACCCAGCGGCAAACCAGTTATGGTATTTCTCCACGGCTGGGCTGGCTCAGCCCGCTACTGGGAAAGCACTGCACGGGCGATCGCCAATGACTTTGATTGTTTGCTGTATGATATGAGAGGTTTTGGTCGATCGCCCTTACCGCCATCACCTCCTGAGTCCAGTTACGAGCTCGAAACCTACGCCCACGACTTAGCCGAATTATTACAAACCCTCAATTTAAGCCGAGTCTTTCTGAATGCTCACTCTACAGGTGCATCCGTTGCTACTTTATTTCTCAACCTTTACCCCGAAAAAGTAGAAAAAGCCATTCTCACTTGCAGCGGCATTTTTGAATACGATGAGAAAGCCTTTACAACTTTTCACAAATTCGGCGGCTATGTGGTCAAATTTCGCCCGTCTTGGCTGGCTTCTATCCCGTTTGTCGATCGCATCTTTATGGCTCGGTTTTTGCGCCGTTCCTTACCAACAGCCGTCAGTTTAGCATTTCTCAAGGATTTCTTAATGGCAGACGAGGAAGCTGCGATCGGTACAATGGTAACAGCAGTCAGCAAAAGAGCAGCCGAGGAAATGCCCCAGGAATTTGCACGGTTGAGCGTGCCGACACTGCTGGTAGCTGGAGAATTCGATCGAATTATCCCCGCCGCCATGGGAGAGCAAGCAGCCTCCCTCAGCAAAAAAGTAGAATTTGTTATAATCCCAAATACAGCTCACTTTCCAATGCTGGAGGATGCCACAACATATTTGCAGCGAATCCGAGACTTTTTGCCAGCAGCGGCATAGCTGAGTTATTGTTCATCCAATGTACGATCGGGGAAGCAAGCTTTTACAGCAGCTTTTGCTCCGATCTTAATTTTTAATTCCTAATTTCTTAAAGCGAAAGGTGGTATCATGAACGACCTCGACCAATACTATAGAGTGCTGGGACTATTACCGGGAGCTTCCCGAGAAGAAATTACTCAAGCCTACAAGGATTTAGCGTTCATTTGGCACCCCGATCGCATCCCTAAAGATAATCCTAGATTGCTCCAAAAAGCTGAAGAAAAGATTAAGGAAATTAATCAAGCTCGCGAACAGTTGCGATCGATTCAGCCAAGAGGTCAAAATCAGAACACTCAGCACAAAAATACTCAGCACAAACACACCCAGCAACAAAACACCCAGCAACAAAACACCCAGCAACAAAACACCCAGCACAAACACACCCAGCAACAAAACACCCAGCAACAAAACACCCAGTACAGAAATACTCAGTATCAAAATACTCAGTATCAAAACACTCAGCAACAAAACACTCAATATAGAAACACCCAACAACAAAACACCCAGCAACAAAACACTCAGTATAGAAACACCCAACAACAAAATACCCAGCAACAAAATACCCAGCAACAAAACACTCAGTACAGAAACACCCAGCCACCACCAACAACTCCAAAAGAACCGCGCTACTCTCCCGAGCCCTCTTCAGGAAATTATGCGGGAAATTATGCGGGAAATTATGGTGGAAATTATGCTGCAAATCCCACCGGGCCTTATTCAGATGCGTCGCGCTACCAATCGCAGCAACCGCAGCCATCTCAGTCTTACCGCCAAGCTGCGCCGCAAGCTCCCGATTTGAGCGGTTCCAACTTCAAAGGAGCTTCTTTAAAAGAAAAGGATTTTTCTGGGAGAAACTTGAGCAATGCCAACCTGAGTGAAGCTGACTTAAGCGATACTTTTCTGCACAACATCAACCTCACAGCGGCGAATTTGCAGAAAGCTAACTTGTTCAGGGCTAACCTATTGGGAGCTTGTTTGATTAATGCCAACTTGAGAGAAACCAACTTAATTGGAGCGGATTTGAGCGGTGCAGACTTGAGCGGTGCAGATTTGACGGGTGCTAAAATCGGTTATGGCGATCGGGTTATGGTAAAACTCACAGGAGCTAGATTAACAGGTACAATCTTGCCCGACGGTACCGTACACAGTTAAACAATTTAGTCAGTATAGCCTTAAAACGATCGGATCTAAAAGTGGCTGCCTTTCAACAGAAGGCAAATTATTGTTCAACAACTCACGCATAGAGGAGATTAAACAACAAATCTTGAATACTTTTTGCGCCCTTGAAACTCGTTTCTTGACAGTAGGATATCGCGGTGGCTTAGTCCGTACCTATCCTTTTTCCCATTGATATGGGATTCATTCTTTCGATTAAGGTTATCTTCTGAAGGCTTTGAAGTCGAAAAAGGTCGATCCTCGTATATTTATCGCAAGAGGATCGACCCAGTAGATTCGTGAATCAGTCAGACCAAATGAGTGATTCTATAATTTGCTCAAGGTCATGAATCTCCTGCAATAACTGCAATAAGTTTTTACTAGGTTTAAAAAGATTGCCATCGGCGTGTTTGGCTGGCTCTGACTCATGTCCGTGCTCCACATCAATGCTTTGTCGCCACCTCTCTGCGTGGGTTTTCCACTCTTCCGTGTCGACTAGTTCAGGAGGATGGAACCAGAGATTCCAAGTCAGTATGTTGCCAGCTTGCAGCATGTTGCCAGAAATAATGTTGAAAAGATCCACGATGCCCCGATTAAAGTTATCGACAGTGGGATGATTTGTCGGGACGATATCGCCGATTTCCACATCTATATGCGCAACAGACCATGCCATGCCTGAGTGTCTAGCGAAGCCAGGAGCCTTAAATCGGCTACTTTCACCAGCCAGAATTGAAAAGGTAGCTTGATCGGGGTTGCCGGCCTTATGTGTAGAGACCTGAATCGCGTGGGCTTTGGATGAGGGAAAGGGAAGAGATTTTTTTTCAAACATGTCCCATGCTTTTTTAACAAACCAATTTTTCTGCGAATCTGGACTAAACCAAATCTTACCTTCGACGGTCATATCAGCCGCTATTCCTAACTCCCGATTTTTCTCGTCAACCCAACCCCTCTGTCCGGTAACGGTAACTTCTAAATTCAGACAAAACATGCCATCAATACAAGCACCTTGCTGGGGACATATAATCGACCATATTCTCCCAGCATCGTCGTAACCGATGCTGGAAATGTTGGGGGCAAACTCCTGAAAACATCTGGAATCCGGTTTTCCTTTAACGGTTTCCCAACTGAACTCTGGCCAATGTACACGCTGCTGACGTTTGATTCTCTCAATGTTGGCCATGTTATCCAACATTGGCAACGAACTAAGGTCTGGAGTTGGATAGGCAAACTTGGGATTTGAATCGGCAAAACCGCCTATCCAACCTTTTGGGGTGCTCCAACCATCTGGGATAATTGCAATCTTCATTGTCATAAACTGTTACTTAATGTAGTCGGCTGTCGAACTAAAACAGAGGAAAGAGCGATTCCCTTTGGAAACGCTTCACGGAAAGAATAACTTCGATCGCCCGCACTGTCAATCTTGAGGACAGCTAAAACTCATCGATCGTCACAAATCTTAATTAGGGATTGCTGAATAAAACTAGAAAGTTTACCAGATCGGGGGTTCCAGATTTCTTGGCTCTACTAAGAGTGCAAGTTATAGGATTATAGATGCTCAAAATTCTTGCACTTTCGTTGCTAGTTTCTGGATAAATTTGAGAAAGCAATAAACCTCCTATTTTTTAAGCTGTGTAGCCTCGTTTTTACACTACGTACACCAGGAATTTCATAGCTGATGCCAAAAATCCTCTTCGGGACTTACCAGAAAGAATTGGTTGAAAACCCCAAGTCTTTGAGGGAGAAATTAACATCAGACTATTCATTACTCCAATCCTCGGACTTAAGGGTAGAGTTCGCTATCAAACTGTCAACTAAGAGGGCAGGCACGGGGGCACTGCCCCTACAACTGTTAACTCCAACTGTTGAATCCCTGCGATGGAATAAACTGCGTTTTTTCACACAAATATTCGCTGGGAGTCTTGAATATCGGTAACAAACCCGGCTTCTGGATTCCCATGCGTAAGTCCTAATTTTTTTTGCGATCAAATGTTAGGAATTCATTGTTGGTGGTAATTCGGTTGTTTCAGATTGAAACAGGAGTTTCCCCTCGCAGGGAACTAAAGTCTGATAGAAAAACTTTTTACAACGATTGTGTTCATCGGCAATTACTACTCGCGCCTCGTGTCCGATGCGATATACCTCAGCGCGATCGCATTCTTCATAGGCAGCAATAATCACAAAATCTCCAGGATCGCACAAATGAGATGCTGCACCGTTGAGACAAATGATACCACTTCCCGGCTCTCCTGGCAACACATAGGTTGACAAGCGGTTCCCATTGCTAACATTCCAAATTTCCACCTCCTGTAAAGGCAGAATTCCCACCTTATCGATCAATTCATTGTCAATGGTGACACTGCCTACATAATTAACATTTGCATCGGTTACGCGCACTCCATGTAGCTTAGCGTGCATCAATCTAATTCTAGCCATTGTTTTTTTCCTGTACTGTATATGTCAGTCGATTTTGTATTTTATATTTTAGATTTACTTGCAGCATTAAATTTGGGAGCTTGAACTTGAGTCTCGAATCTAAAATTGAAGAATTTCTACTGTCATATAACCAATATATAGCGGTTCTCACAAAGATTCGCGGACGTTGTTGGGAAGAGATCCCTCTTGGTTTCAGCGGTTATACAACCTGCCAGTCATACCTCATCTTTTTGAGAAAGGCTATAGCGATCGTAAATCATTTGTGAACTTCTTCTTGCTCCCTCCCCGCGAGTTCGGGGAGGGTTGGGGTGGGGTAAAAAATCTATGACTCATTTACGATTGCTATAGCAAACAATTTTCTCTAAGAGTAGCTTACTGCATCCTTTCCTTCAGTGTACTACCTAGAATACTTCCATGTCATTGTCCAATCCTTGGATTTTCACACGCTTGAGGTAATTACCTGCTGGGAATTCTCGCTCAATTGTAACTGTTTTGATTGGGGTTAGTGGTTGCCACGCTGAATTAAGAATATCTATAGCCGGCTGCGAATTTTCCACTCCCAAAATCTACCCCAAGAAATGTACAGCAAGTTGGATCTGACTTTTCACCTTTTTAGGCTTTTGGGGGAGGCTTTTCTCACAATTATTATGTCAAAACTTGGAAAATTGATTGGGTTTGCAAACTAATAATTTTACATATAGCGGTTCTCATAAAGATTCGCGGACGTTGTTGGGAAGAGAGCCCTTCTTGGTTTAAGTGGTTATATAAGCTGTCAGTCATACCTCATCTTTTTGAGAAAAGCTATACTTAACGAGCTTGATTTTTTTTTGATTGAACGCTTCGGTGATTGATTATTTCCGGCGGCGCAACTTTCGTCCAGCAGCCAGCATAGCACCTCCCGCCATCAAACCTCCGACCGTCATCGGTTCTGGAACTGGCTCAGCTTCTACCCTCTCCACAGAACTGTCTTTAATCAATACAGCTACCGATTCGGGAATTGTATCAGCTTTTATCGTTCCCACAGAACCGCCTTTAATAAATACAGCCGAATCAAAATTACCGTCGCCCACATCTTTCATGCGGATGCTGAGAACATTTGTCTGATTTTGCTTGAGCAAACCCTCAAACCCTAAAACTTTAGTAAAACCGTCTAGCTTAATGATGTTAGCAGCAATACCTGTCAAACTTGGGTTGTTAATATAGTCGGAGTGATCTGTAGAGCGATTATTTGGTTCTGGAACGAGATTATTAATTGTAACTGTTTTGCCGTCGCTCAATTTTGCTAAGTTACGACCATTCAGCAACAGTTCAAAATCGTCATTGTATTCAGAACCGCCGAACTCAGGAAACTCCTCTGAACCAAATACATATTCAAAAAACAATTTTTCAGCAGTGTCGTCAGCAAAAAAACTGAGGTCTAGCTGAGTTAAATCCCCAGCTTCGCCCTTTACTCCAAAGTCGGTGTTTAGATCGCTGCCGTTGGTCATTAGGTTATCTTTCCGATTCTGGCCCGGTATATCGGTGACTTTGCCAGTGCTGAGAACAACGCCTGACTGCAAACCAAAAGGGTCATTAATAAAAGTACCAAAAGCAGCCTGATTTCCGGTAATTAAAACAGAGAAATCACTCAATCCCGCTATGTTATTTCCTAACAAATTATTTTTCAAGGTCTCAGTGTTATTAGTTGCTCCTACCGAAAATGCCATTACTGGTGATGCCAAAAAGCTCAGAGCAGCAGTCAAGGTAGCTGTTAAGGCAGCAATTTTGTGATAACTTATCATATATTTTTGTTTAAAAGACTAAGATTGTTTAATGTCTAAATTTATTTTTACATTAGATAAGCATCAATGTCTAGTGCCTTTACAATGACTTTACATATACGTAATTTTACGGCTTGGATGGTTAATATTTTGGGTATTTCTTAGCAATTATTCAATCAATAAACTTCAGGATAAAATACTAATACCAAAATATACGTACACAGACTAATAATTTGAGGAAGTAGGCACAGGATACTAAAGAAACCTGGTTTTTATGAGGTTTACGATCGCCCTTGACCAAAGATTTTGCTGAACAACCGGGGTTTTTGGGTAAATCCGCAATTGATATCAAGTGGGGTCGATCGACCTCACCTGATATCAAAACTAATGACTGATGACAAATGACTGATGACTTCTTGACTAATGACCGATCGCTAAAACCCCCTTGCTTCTCCTTCCCCGCGCGGATCGGCAGCCCCTTCCAACCAACCGTCATCAGTCAAGACGATCGCATTCGCGTTTCCCCAGCCGGATCGTTCGACAATCTGGTGTCCCCGCCTCCGCAACTCGTCAAGCGTCGCAGCCTCAAAACCTCTGCTTTCCACCATCAGGCGATCGGGCTGCCACTGATGGTGCACCCGAGGCGCAGACACAGCTTCGCCCACATTCATGTCGTAAACCAACACGTTGAGGACAATTTGCAAAACTGTGGTAATAATCGTGCTGCCTCCAGGAGCCCCCGCAGCAAGGCGAAATTTGCCATTTTCCGTCACGATAACCGGTGTCATGCTGGATAAAGGAGTCTTCCCGGGGGCGATCGCATTTGCCTCACCGCCCACCAAACCAAACAAATTTGGCACTCCCGGCGCAGCAGCAAAATCATCCATCTCATTGTTGAGCAAAATTCCCGTACCCGCCGCCACAACCCCAGCCCCAAAACCGCCATTTACCGTAAACGTCAAACTAACAACATTGCGCTCTTTGTCAACTACCGTCAGGTGCGTAGTTTCCGGCGACTCGTAGGCAAAGCGGCTCAAAGTTTTAGCATCAACAGCTTTTACTTCGCTCGAAGGTTTGGCTTTGGAAATTTCGATTTGCGATCGGCGAAATTTCCCATAATTCCTGCTAGTCAGAGCTTTGACAGGTACGCTGACAAAATCTGGATCGCCCAAATATTCGGCCCTGTCAGCGTAGGCAATCCTCATCGATTCCGCCAGCAAATGTAGTGAATCCGGGCTTTTTCTCCCCAAAGTTTTGAGATCGGTATCGCCTAGAATATTGAGGATTTGCAACAAATGAACGCCACCGGAAGAAGGAGGCGACATCCCGCAAATTTCGTAAGTGCGAAACTTGCCACAAACCGGATTTCGCCAAATCGGCGTATAGTTTTTCAGGTCTTCGAGAGTGATAATGCCACCATTTTTAGCCATGTCGGTGGCGATCGCCCGCGCAATATCTCCCCGATAAAAACTTTGGGGATTTTGTGCAATTTGTCGCAATGTCCGCGCCAAATCTCGCTGTACCAAAACCTCCCCCGGTTGGTATAAAAAGTCACCGCGTGTAAAAATCTCCCGAGCTGCCGGATTCTTGTTAATCGCATCCTTTCGTTGCAGAGTAGCCTTTGTGAAGCGGGAACTTACAGGAAAACCGTTTTCCGCAAGGGCGATCGCCGGAGCCACCACCGCCGCCCAAGGTAACTTACCGTACTCGCGGTGCACGGTATAAAGCCCAGCCACAGTACCCGGAATGCCCGCCGCCAAATGCCCGTCCAGACTTGCCCTTGCCCGCACCTTGCCTTGCTTGTCCAAATACATATCGCGCGTTGCTCGTTTGGGCGATCGTTCCCGGAAATCCAGCGCTTGCACAGTTCCCGTTTCCGCCCGCCGCAGCAGCAAAAAACCTCCGCCGCCCATACCCGCCGAAAAAGGCTCCACCACCGAAATCGCCAAAGCCGTAGCAGCCGCCGCATCCACCGCATTGCCTCCCTGTTGCAACAAGCTGTGCCCCGCAGCGCTCGCCAGGGGGTGAGCCGAAACTGCCATTACCTGTTTGCTGCGCTGCTGCTGCAAGTTTGGCTGTAGCTGCTGGTGGCACCCACCTAACAGTATTACTGTTATGAAACAAGTATAAATACGCACTTTTCCCCTTGACTTTGACAACATTTCCCCCCGCTTTGTCGGTGAATATTACAGTGAAAATTAAATAACATCATCCTAAAGACATAGATTTAATTTCACTTCAGATCAGAATCATTAACACCCACAAGTTTACCCAAATTCAAATATGTTCAGTAGGGTAATTGTTAAACACACTATATTCCAATACCGTTTACTGGTATACCGCCCTGGGGGGTCAAACCCTATGAAAAATAGATATGGAGATTGCTTGGTTCCTCTCTTCGGACTATCTTAAGTAAACCGTATTGCACTATGTTCTAATTTAAATTATCAGAAATATTAAGGATTATCAAAAACACTAATAGCCAAAAGTGTTGCAGATGAGCGGTAAAGATGCTAGCAGAGCTACATTAATTATTTTTTTAATAAACATTCCGATCGAAAATATGGCTATTTTCAAGGCTCAATGTCCTATCTACATAATAGGCTGGTTTTTTTTTATTGCTGATTTACGGTATGAAAAGCTAAATAGTTTTGTCATAGAAACCATTATCCACAAAGCTTTTGGATTTTAAACTTATTTTTTTCATGCCCTGATTAAGCAACGTCGAATTTCACTAATTATAGCGGTTCTCATAAAGATTCGCGGACGTTGTTGCCAAGAGAACCCTATACGTTTAAGCAGTTATATAAGCTGTCAGTTATACCTCATCCTTTTGATAAAGGCTATAGCTATTGGCCTGCTACATATAGCCTACCGAACTCTGCCACTTTCTCGCAGTAGGTGAACAGTTAACTGGACTCAGCTAGAGATTCGACTTCTACAGTAGGTAATTCCCGCCTGTTTATTGACAAAT
This sequence comes from Microcoleus sp. CAWBG58, assembly GCF_020883045.1. Taxonomy (NCBI): domain Bacteria; kingdom Bacillati; phylum Cyanobacteriota; class Cyanophyceae; order Oscillatoriales; family Microcoleaceae; genus Microcoleus; species Microcoleus sp. CAWBG58. The sequence goes on from NZ_JAHRFA010000026.1 coordinate 54,450, forward strand.
CGACTGGTGCAGAGATTATGTACCAGTCGATTTGTTAATAATAAAAATTGGTTCTTTGCATAGGCCCTCTAAAATGCGATCGCCCTGACAAAAGCCCTCAAAGGATTGAACAGAGGGGAATTCGCCAAAAAAATTAGCTGTCAAATCGGCTGCGATACCCATATTGAGGGTTTTCCCCCCGCTAGGCTGATCCCACTCAGGCTTCCAGCCTGTTATATTGGCTATAGGTAAATAAGCGCAGTACAACTGTATTAATCAAGAGCCCAAGCAAGTAAGTAGCGGAAAACACGACTAAAACCCAAATTTTCCCACTATTCCCTACCGCTTCTAAAAACCTACCTAAATCTACTCATGCCGAACAGAATTACTGCAAGTCCAAGTCTGCGGGGTAACTTCCTCAAGATAAAAAGAAGCGCATTGCTGCTTGCTAATGACTCCGCTTGCGCTCGCTCATCAGCCCTGACCACTTTTCCCCAGTTAAAGTTTGCGACCTTGAGGTATCAGCTATTAAGTTGTAATTAACGATCGATTTGTGTCAGGTGTTTTATGGTTTTCACACCATTTAAGCCTTAACAACCCGCATCGATCGAGCGTAATTACATTCTATTACACCATGTCAATGCAAGTCAATCTCTTCAAAGATGAGTATGTTTAAGTAAAAATAGATAGGTTTTTTGAAGCTGTTTTTACCCACCAAGGCAAGGAGTTTGATATAGGAAGTTAATTTGCTTAATTTCCTGTAATAAAACTTAATAAAGCTGTATAATCTTTTGCGTAAAGCACTGTTGATTCTATGTAGATAGACGAACGCTCGGAAACAGCATCCTATTTTTGCCCTTGCTGGCATACACGTCAGGGGGTGGAAGCTGGAATCATCAAAGCGATCTGGACATTATGCTTTACAACTTAACAGCTCAAATGCGATCGAGCTTTCATCGCACGAGATCCCAGTCAGTGCGTTTGACAGCCAGCAATTTTCAGTTTCAGCGGAAAATCCTTACTTTCTTCGTATTCTAATTTCAGGGGTCATATGTGGCGAAGACTATACTTCAGCGAACAACTACTAAACCAAAACTAATTTAAGTTATGAACAGCCCAAAAGTCAGTGTAATCATTCCTGCATTCAATGCAGCCGAAACCCTGGCCGAGGCCGTTGCCTCCGTAGTTAATGGCAGCCACAAGCATCTAGAAATTTTAATTGTTGATGACTGCTCGACGGACGATACTAGCAAAGTTGGTGCTAGGCTAGCCAAGCAAGATTCGAGAATTAAGTTCTATAGAAATCCCCACAATTATGGGGTTTCCAAGTCAAGAAATTTAATGATCAAGCGGGCAACCGGCAAGTATGTAGCGTTTCTAGACAGTGACGATACCTGGGAACCCAACAAGCTAGAAGTTTGTTTGAAGATGCTCGCAGACAATCCCGAAGTCAAAGCAGTTGCTCACGCTTTGCGGTATTTAGACAAGCATGGCAACAAGTTGAGTTACGTTCCTACCTATCCTACAACTAAAGCAGAAATGCAGGCGATTAAGCAGACAGGCGAAAGTCCTTGGGTTTTCCCGTCTTCTGTGGTAGTCGATCGCTTCATTTTGCTCAAAGAAGGTGGCTTTGCAGAAGATTGGGAGGTAGGAGAAGATACAGAGTTATTTACCAAAATTGCTCAAAAGCACGGCTTGCTAGCCGCGACAGCACCTTTGGGAAATTATCGAATTAGAGGAAACTCTCTCACAGACAAGCACTGGCTGAAAAAGCGCATAGCTTCTGAATGTGTCAAGGAAAACCAACTGCGGCGCTTGCGGGGAGAAAAAGAGTTATCGCTCAACGAGTACGAACAGTTGTGCTTTAACAATTTGCCCCTTTTGCCAAGGCTCAACAAATTTCGAGAAGTTTTGGCACTGCACTACATGAGAAAGGTGGGACAAAGTTGGTTGAATCGGGAGATTGTACTGACTCTGATTTATGGCATCGCTACGACAGCCCTCAATCCTCAAGCTACTCTGAACAAGTGGAAATGGATGAAATCTCACGAGAAGTTGAGCCGTCAAACGACAGAAAGCACCCGTCATGCAGCAGAATTTAATCCCCAGCGATCGTCGGAAGTCAGCGGTTTTTCCTAAAGGCTCTTGTATTTGTATGCAGGTTTTAATCCAAGACGGTTCGATCTGAACCGTCTTGGAGATAAAAGCCTCTGAAAAATAGATACGCTCGATCGCTCTGGCGTCGGGCGATCGCAACAAAGCGTTAACCATCGCCTATAGTGTTATATTCAGCCGCCAGCCTCAACCCGAGCGAGCCGGAAATAGCAGCCTGTGCCCGCCGTGCTATTTGCTGCCAAAACAATTAAAATAAATAATATGTAAGTAAAAAGCCAAGTTTTTTGAATTAAAAAATGGCTAGGAAACCTATTTGTCATGCAGAAAGTAAAAGCAAAAAAGTAACAAAAATTATATTTTCTACCTTTTTACCTAAACTAAATTTATGGACTGGCAAGAAATTTCTGGCAACTGGGTATTAATTCCCTCAAACTCAAAACCGATCGCGATCGTACATTTTCTCGGCGGCGCATTTGTCGCGACAGCACCGCAACTGACCTATCGGTGGCTGTTAGAGGCTTTGGGGAATCAAGGATATGTAGTAGTAGCAACGCCTTTTGTCAATACTTTGGATCATATTGCGATCGCCCGGGATGTCCTCAACAAGTTTGAAAATGCCCTCGATAGGTTGCGCGCCAAGAAATTGCTCAAATCTTCCTATCTGCCTGTCTACGGCATGGGGCACAGCATGGGATGCAAACTGCACTTGCTGATCGGCTCGGTGTTTGACATAGAAAGAGCCGGCAATATTCTGATCTCTTTCAACAATTATGCAGCATCCGAAGCAATCCCGATCGTCGAGCAAATTTCCCCCGTTTTTAACGTAGAGTTTACCCCTTCCCCGGAAGACACCAACCGCCTCGTGCAAGATAGCTATCAAATCCGGCGCAATCTTTTAGTCAAATTTAACGGCGACAACATCGACCAAACTCTGCTTTTAACAGGTCTGCTAAAACAGAGATTTCCCGACATGATTACAGTCCAGACACTGACAGGCAACCATCAAACGCCCTTAGGTCAAGATGTTAGCTGGCCTGTCGGTCAAATTTTTACACCCTTCGACGCTCTTGGCCAATGGGTCAAACAAGAAGTATATCGAGAATTAAATCAATTAAAACGGACAATTCTGCTGTGGCTAAACCCTCTGTCGCGCGTTTAAAAGCCGATGAGCCGATCAACCCAAAAGTTCGTCCGGCAACTGCAAAATATCATCTTCGTCGTCCGTCTCGGGGATAGGAGTATAGTTTTTGACGATCGACAGACAGTTACGACCCTCAGCCGTTCTCGTATAACTGAGACTGTCTGCGATGTCTTTCATCAACTTGAGGCCCCGCCCGCCCGAAGCTTCAGGATCGATCGTTTTCGACATATCTTGAATTTTTTGCTCTAAATCAAAGGGAGGGCCCGAATCCCAAATTTGAATCTCTACAGATTCAGCAGACACCACCACGTTAATCTCCACCGGCAAATCCGGCCGTTTGCCCTCGTGGGCGTGACGCACCGCATTTGTAAAGCCCTCAGCCAAAGCCAACTGACAGCGTATCCACACACTTGTAGGAATTCGCTGCTCGTACAATTTTGCAAACCAGGACAAAACTGGCTCTAAAGCACTCTGGCCAGTATTGACTTGAAGATCCGCTTTCTTTAGGACTTGCAACTTTTGGGAACCTTTTAATTCAATCACGCTCTGCCACTAATAATGATCGTTCCTTAAAATAGAGGCAAATATTATACTGCCTGTACTTTACGTTGTTAACTTTTTTTGCCAAAATGCGGGCAACTGCTAGCGCCAACATCACCCATCCCAGTTATTCAACCGCAGCGTCATTTTCCACTTGCTCGATCGGCTGCTGACCGTGTAAAACCAAGCAAAATTGAATGGGAGTTCGACTGTACTGGCTTGTACTGCTAAAAAAATAAATGTCAAATCGAGTAATTAGCTGTTTACGATACCAGAAGTCGCGCCCCGATGTCAATTCGCGCCTGCTGCCCAAAAAAGTCCATCAAAATTTATGTTCTGAGTATAAACTGGGTGAAGTTCGACCCAACCAAAATTTGCATCAAATTTAAAGGTAAATTGAACTCGATGGCTGGCCGGCAAAAGCATTTACCTGAAAAGCGATGTTATTAGACTATACTCAATCTCAGACAATCGCCCTCACAGGATACATTTTAAATGACCCCCAGACCTTTGAAAGACTTGTAGTACCCGAGTGCCATGTTTCAAATTCTGGTTATTGACGATGATACGGCTGTTCAAGAACTGCTGAGAAGAACCCTGAAAAAACAGGGTTACGAAGTGACAGTAGCAAGCAATGGCGAAGACGGCGTGGCCCAGGCGCAAAAATTGCGTCCGGCGCTGATAATTTGCGATTGGATCATGCCGCGTTTGACGGGCATTGATGTTTGCCGTCGAGTTAAGGCAGATCCGGAACTGTCAACTACACAATTCTTTTTGTTGACTTCTTTGGGTTCGATCGCCGATCGAGTCAAAGGGCTTGACGCCGGTGCCGACGATTTTATCTCCAAGCCGATCGAACTCAACGAATTGCAGGCGAGAGTACGCGCAGGATTGCGGCTGCACCAACTCAGCCGAGATTTGAAAATTGCCAAGCAAAGCCTGGAAGCAGAGTTAGCCGAAGCAGCGGAGTACGTGCAATCGCTGCTACCCGATCCGATGACGGAACCTGTCAGCATCGAGGCAAAATTCATTCCGTCCCGGCAGTTAGGCGGAGATTGCTTCGACTACAACTGGCTGGATGCCGATTATTTGGCGATTTACTTGCTCGACGTAGCCGGTCACGGTTTGCGGGCGGCACTGCCTTCTGTGGCGGTGCTGAATTTGCTGCGATCGCGTGCACTGCCCAACATTGACTACTACAAACCGAGCGATGTTTTGCGGGCCCTCAATACCACCTTCCAGATGAGCTACCAAAATGACAAATATTTCACCATCTGGTACGGCGTTTACAACCGCATTACTCGCCAGCTAACTTACGCCAGCGCCGGCCATCCCCCGGCCGTGTTGATTTCCCAGTCCCCTGCGAGCACTGCTAAAATCAAGCAATTAAAAACCCCCGGAATGCCAGTTGGGATGTTCCCCGACGCCCCCTATGTCGATAATTGCTGCGATGTCGAGGATTTAAGCACTCTCTACATCTTTAGCGACGGGGTATACGAGATTCACCAACCTGACGGCAATATCTGGGGGCTAGACCCTTTCATCGACTTGCTAGCATCTTACAACGGTGCAACTGCCGACCAGTTAGAACTCGTTTTGAACTACATTCAAAAGTTGAACGCTAAAGCAGTTTTTGATGATGATTGGTCTTTGCTGAAGATCAACTTTGGCTAGCTGACATCTTGGATCGCATTTGCAACCAAATGGCAAGAAGGCAGCAGCCAACTCAATTTGGCAAGGGGTCGCCCGTTATACCCGTAGGGTTAACGGGTGGGGAATTGCTACTAGGAAATAAAAGCGAAGCAACATTATGTTGAAAAATTGTACTCATAGCCATCAGAAGAGTGAACGGTCGTCAAATACTTGGGATGAACATCAAATCGTCTGTCAGGCAACAGCAACATAAAACTTGGTCTAAACCTGATAGCAATTCGTCCCGTGTATTTTCCTGCATATTTACCAGAGGGAATATCGGCTTTAACAATGTCCCCAGTGGTAAACCCCATATAAAATTTAGCTTTTGGTGCATGACGTGCAGGAAAACCGTATTTATCGGGTCGGCATCTCTGTCTAGTTCCGTGTCCTTTTGCAGTTACCTTGAGAGGCTTGATTCCCCGAACTAATAGCTATTCTGGAGTAGAATCCCCTACACAAGTGGCATCTGTCCAGTGCTGCTTCTCAATCCCTCTGGTTTGACGATTAAACTTTGTCCGACCACCAGAACCTATTTCTACAGGCAAGTCTGTAGATTGAAGCCTTCTATAAAGTTCCCAACGAGTAGTATTAACAGCAGCCGCATCTTTAAGTGGTGATGAAGCTTGAGCTAAAACCCGCTTGAGAAGTAATGGTTTTTTCTTCAGGAACTCTTCGATAGATTTGTTGCCCTTGGCTTGGTTACAGGAATGACAGCTAAGACAAAGGTTACTGACTCTGTTAGAGCCTCCTTTACTTCGAGCCAGGATATGCTCAATTTCAAATGGGACATTCTCAACGCCACAGTAAGCACATTTCCTGTTCCACTTTTGGAGCAAATACTCTTTAACCTCAAACCCAAATAGCTCACCCCGTTGGTACTCGATCCCACTAATTTCGGGGTTTTGCATTTGTTGTAGGTCAAATCAAACTAGCTCTTGGGAAATTGCGGTAATTGGGCAGATTTTTCTGATGCGCTTCACCCAGGTTTCAATGTTAGCAATTCGACTTTCAAGAGACGGTGGCAGCCAGCCATGTTTGCGGGTTCGGTTTAAGCAACGAGGTTTGCGGTAACGAGTTTTGCGGTTGCGGCGACCCCTTCTTAAAGACCTGCGAGACTCGATGGAGTCTTTAATCTGCTGCCCTCTGTGAGTTATTTCAAGAGCATTTGTAACGCGCCCTGTTGGCTCTTGAACGACAGCAAAACCAGTCGTTTTGCTGCCGGGGTCTATTTTGATGCGGTGCGGGTGAGTTGTTGATTCTTCAAGGGTTCTGTCTGGTAGCACGATGGTGAAAGGGCAACGTTTAAATACTTGAGCCCTCCCTTTGTTTAACAGTTCTCTCGCCCGCGCTTGATGGCAGGGGTCGAGAGGTTTTAGGTTTCGATCTAGTACAAAAACTCGCATTACTTTGAGCCTCTCATTACTGGTTAAGTTTGCCTCGACAATGTTATTCAGTCTTGTTAGGTACAGCTCACTGGCTTAACTCATTACACCTGTTTAAAGCTGTACGAAAGAGCTACAAACTGGCACGTATCTGTAGGTTTCATGAACCCAATAACGTAGTTCTTCCGAACTGAGTCTGGTCAAGTTAGAGCTTCTTATAAGCTCCCGTCATACCCGGAACGGGTTGACGGTGAGTTCTTGACAAGAGTTAGTTAGTGGAGAGAATTTTGCTATTAAAAGCATCCCGGGTAGGAAAGATCTCGAAAACTCGATCCATGCTGGTGAGTTCAAATAAAATGCGGATTTGCTCGTTGATAGAACAGACGACTAATTGACTCCCAGCGGCCCGGACTGTTTTGAGCGCCAATACTAAAGCGCCCAAACCAGAACTATCCATAAAAGTCACATCTTGGAAGTCTATCAATACCACATCGGCTCCCGCTTCCACTAGGTCGCTAATCTCTTGGCGGAATTGACTTGCTTTGGTGCCGTCTAAAATGCCAGAGGGCTGAATAATTTTAACTACAGGACTCATATTTTGCGATGGGAATGTCAGAATTGCTAGCCAGACTAGGCTAAGTATAGCTGCGAGATGGACTCCGATCCAAATAAGAGAAAGGGAAAATCAGAGAACGGGAGAATATTGTTGAGTGCAAGAGATGGCGCTCTTTGCGGATGGGAACGCTGATGGGACTCGCAGCGCTGTACCACCGCGAGCGAATTGTGAGATGGGGAAAATTTTTGTTCTGCTGAATGCAGAATGGCATCAAACTAAGCTAACTTTGGCACGGTAGAGGAGTTTATCGCCTTGTGTATAGCCTGTGTAGCGGACTTTGACGGGTTCTCCGGCCTGGGCTGTTCCTTCGATGAGCTGGTGCTGTTGCGGGTTGTAGGGAATCTCTGCTCCGACAGGGGCGATCGCCTCTATGCCCCAATGCTGCAATAACTGCTCGACGGGACGCAGCAACGGCAGCAGTTTCTGGGCCCGCAAATTATGATTTTCCTGAGCTTTGCTCGCAGCAGTCGGCCATTGCAACATCCAAGATTCCAAAATTTGCACGCTAGCAAGCTGGAATTCCTGCATCAAAGATTCTCGCTGCTGTGCGATCGCAACTTGGAGGCGCTGATATTCTTGTTCTAAGGCTGTGGGTGGTGCCTTTTCTAGGGCTGTGGGTGGTGCTTTTTCTAACTCTACAAAGTCTGGCGCCAAGGTTGCGAGCAGTTCAGTTAAGGAAATTTGCAAAGCTTGACTGATTTTGAGCAGGATGTCGGCTCGGGTTTTCAAAGCTAAGCCGCGACGCAGGCGGATGACCTGAATTTCGGGAACTCCTGCTTTTTGGCTGAGTTCTCGATCGCTCGAAATCCCGGCCTGTTGCATCAGCCGTTGCAGTTGAGGAGCATAATCTGGAATATTAGCTGCCACGAAAATTCATCCAAATCAATAAATGGACATATTCTCGATCGTAAACTGTCACGAGCCTTAAGGAAATACATCTTTGGGGCGGGTGAGCAGCAACTGCCCACAACAGAAGTGGCACAGGCATGGAGCCTGTGGCGGGCAAGATGCCCACCCCACAACAGAAGTGGCTATTTGACGGCAACTTTCTGGGCGACGGCTGTTGCAGTTGTCGCAGAACCTTGCAAATGTGCTTCTAGGAACCACAAACGCTTGTCAATTGCCCGGGAGATTTCGGTGTACAAGTCGGCTGTATCGGCGTCGCCGAGTTCTGATGCTTTATCGATCGCAACTCGTAGATGTTGGGCGTAGGGTGCGTAGCGATCGGCTAAAGCAGTGACGTATTCCTTACCATCTAGAATGTCGAAAGGAAATTCTGGCAGGATCGAATCTGCGGCTGCTGTGCGGGCTGTTCCGACAGCTAAACCGCCCAAAGCAGTGACTCGTTCGGCAACCGTATCGACGTATTCTTCCAGTTCTCCCGCCATTTCGTCAAACAGTAAGTGCAACTGGTAGAAATCCATGCCTTTGACGTTCCAGTGAGCTTGCTTGACTTGAGTTTTTAAGTCCAGAGTAGTTGCTAGCGTGGCGTTGAGCAGCGCGACTATTTGAGAGCGGGTGGCGGCTGACATATCGATGCGCGTCGGGTAAAGGTGTTGTTTGTGGTTGTTGGTTGTCATAGGTTTTTAGGTTGTGGGTAGTGATTGTCGATCGAATTTCTGAGACTGTTTTGACAGTTTTGGCAGTTTTGACAGTTTTGGGCGATCGAATATTTGCTTCTCGTGAATTGGTCAGGCTAGGTGCATCTGCAACACAGCACGGGGAGCTCGGCGGATTTTGCACGGGATAGTTTCTAAACCGAGACGCTGGCAAGCTTCATACCGGTGGCAGCCAGAAAATCCGTAATACTGGCCATCTACTTCTAGCACGTCGATGGGTTCGTTTAAACCTACCTCGCGGATGGATTCCATGAGGGCGGCTACTTTAGTTTGGTCGTTGACTCGGGGCAGGGGACGGCGAATCTGGTTGAGGGGTATGGCTTCGATCCTCATGGCGGCTCTCTTTTTTGCTTCTTGTTAAATCATACTCGTAATGACTTCGACTTGGCAAGCAAAATCAGCACTGAGGCAAAAATAAGGTTTGGACATGATTGCTCGGTAAAATAGAGACAAACCAAGCAACTTGCAGGCAACCCCTGATGAACTCAACGACTGGCTTGTTAACTCGCATTACCCAAACCCCCGGTCAGTGTGGTGGTCGTCCCTGCATTCGAGGAATGCGAATTCGAGTCACCGACATCTTAGAAATGCTGGCTGAGAACGTCAGCGTTACTGAGATTTTAGAAGATTTCCCTGACTTGGAGCTTGCAGATATTCAAGCTTGCTTACTGTTTGCTGCACGACGTACCGATTTCCCAAGACTGACGGCATGAAGATGGGGTCTACACTTTTCAAGTTTCGAGGTTTCAAACTATATTTTCCCTTGTCAATTGTCCATTTACTAAAAAGCATTCTCATCTTCACTGAGATGACAGGCAACTACACTGTATGGATAATCATTTTGCTCAACATCTACCCCAATAACCACAACTCGGCTGACAGGAGAAATGCTCATAATTTCATCCACAGCATTTTTCATTGTTCGATTTCTTTTTTCTCTATCAATACGCTTATAGGCGAAGCCAGCGACTGCTCCGCGCTCTGGAACTGTTTTATTAATTAATCTACAAGTATTATTGTGCTCGGGTAGTTCCCAAAACTTATTGACAATTTTTTTTATTCGTTTGAACCCTTCTTCAAACTTTGTTTGATCATCATGAGTAAAATTGAGAAGTACACAACCCACTTCAGTCCAACGCTCAGGCTGCCGTGATTCAATATGCTGGATAATGCTTCTCCACCAACGTGTTAATTTACGCTTCGGTTTAGGAGTTTCACTTTTAGGTAATTGCTTCATAAAAAATGGATCAAAAATGTTGGACAGACCAAGTAAGGAAAGACCCTGTTTAGTAAACTCAGCATTCCCAATGTTAAACCCTGTATCAAGATAGAACGCAAGCAAATCAATCTCATCGCCATTATAATCAGCATTTTTCTCAAATTCTGCTCGCCGCACTAAGTAGTGTAGTTTCTCACAACTTCCCTCCAAAATTTCAAAGATAATTTCGAGATTAGCAAGAGACATAGTTGGAGACATTTCAAGATCAGATGCAATTAAACCCGCTTGTTTCAAATCGGTGGTTCGACAAAAAAGAGTACCCAATGATTCTAAAGTGATACTCAAGCGAACCACCTCACCTACTTTTGAACAGTCAACTTCATTTAATTCGCCTTTGCGATTCTTAAACTGATGCAAACCAGAATTATTTTTTAGGTATTCTGAAAATCTCTTGGATTGAATTGATGGTTCCACCAGTAATTTTTTGACTATCGTCTTCAGGCTCTTAAATGCTCCACGCCTTGTTGCTTCAGTCACTCTACCTGATTTAGCCTCCACAACTAGCAGATAGGAGTCGAGTAAAACCAGAAGGTCATTTTCAAAAGTCTGCTTGGTTGTAGGGTCGAACCATTCGCTACCTTGATAGAGCTTGGCAGATGGAAAAGCTTTCTGGAAAAGCTGATAAATCTCTTGCTCCAAAAATTTTCCCCTACGCTCTTCATATTTTTTATAAATTTCAGCATGAGGTTTAATAATAGCTTCCATAATATCTATGAAATAATTTAAGAAGAGTGTTAGGACTGGGCAGAAATAAGTTCCAACCTCAAGCTTGATGAGAGGTTTCTGCCAAACACGATTGCCAAGAAATAAATGTTCTGGATTGCAGTCTGATAAATCTCCGAAAGATAGCGACCAGGCATCGAGCACATTTTTTAATGCTTCTGGAGCAACAGCTTTTGGGTAAGCATCTACAAACGTATCGAGTGTTAATGTGTAAATATGTTTTAGTCGTAGATCACTTTGACTGAAAATAATACCTCTTAAGCCGTCAAGAGTTAAACCTTCCTTTTGAACATAGGCTGAGAGGTCTTCTGGAGATGAAGTAAGATCGGGAAAAGCTTGATAATATTCTTTGATAGCTGTTTCGATGTTTTTGGCTCGGATTGCAGGCATAACCAAATTCCAATGCTGATTGATTCTGCTTTCAACAACCTCGACTATTTTGAACCACATTTCAACTAAACAAACAACTCGAACTCCAATTTTTTGCTCAATCGTATCATCCAGACTTGAGAATAAATCCGAAACAATCCGCTTAACTTGTTGTGGATATCCCCAGTTACGTACAGCTTGAGTATGTGTCCTGATCGTTTCTACTGTGATAAACTTCTGATGCTCTATAGTTGTAGATGGATCGGCTATCAATAAAGGCTTCATTTGAAATCCACGTGTGACATCCTGAACCAGTTGGCGAAACTCAACAAAGTCTTGTGGTAGAGCTGGTCGGAAATCAAATGAATTTTGTGAATGCTGAAGAAGAAGACCTTGTAGAAATTCTACATGATGTTGAAGGATTGGATTTTTTTCAGTCCACTCACGATTTATGCCGGGTGAAGTAGTTAAACCGTAGTATGCAAAAAGCGATAGTAAAGAACAAGGCTCAACCTGAAAAATTTGTTTTTGCAATGTTTCAAAAGAGGTCTCAAATTGTTGACAGAAGTTTTCACCTAATTTCTTAATTAATTCAACTCTTGCGTCTTCAACCATTCCCTCAAACTGTGATGACGTCTTGTCATAAGTGAATCCAGTAAATTCTTTTTCGACGCGACGAGTGGCAAAACCTTTAGACTGGTTTTTATTATTGGCTTGGGCAGAGGTTTTCTCTTTCTTCCGTTTCTTCTTACTCACTGTAAAACTCACCTAAACCATGATACTTAGTTCTCCATCCCAATGATAGCAGGACTTTATTAAAATACTCAACTCGGACAGATAACTTGGATAGACCGCCCCGATATAACCTAAGCAGTCGAACTATTATTAGGCTGAAACTTTCCACTGGGACAGAATAATGTCAACTCAATCCCGCAATAATATTGACACTCATAGCCAGAATCGCGGTGTTAAAAAAGAACGATAGCACGCTGTGAAAAAGCACGAGATACCTAGTCGAACGAGAAGTTATCTGCACATCTGCAACTTGGCAAGTCATGCCAATCCCAAAGGAGAAATATAAAAAATCTTTGTAATCTGGTTCCTCGTCGCCTGGAAAATCCAAACCCCCCGCCTGCAAGTAGCTGCCGTGCTGCTTGCTGCGGTTTTTGTAAAAGTTGCGGGCATAGTGCATGGTGAAGATAGTGTGTACCTGCATCCAAGAGCCAACAATTGTCAGCACAGAAAGCCCCAAGTGCAGCAATAGCAAATTTGGGGGCAGGCCTTTGGTATCCCGCAGCAGGAAGACGATCGCCAATAAGCTAGCACAAGCGGCTGCGAGGATGGTACTTAAGATTGTCAAGCGGCCGGCGTCCAACTGCTGAGCGTGGTGGCGCATCAATTCGGGAGTGCCTTGCAGCATCAGCATCCAAGTTAAAATCAGGAAACTGACAGCGCCCGCGTTCCAAATGCACAGCGTCCGAGTCAGGGGGATATAGTCAGGCGGCAGGAAAACAGCAACTGCCATAGCAAACAGAACAGATACAAACAGGCGGTGACGGAGGCTCCACACCCAGTGCATTTTAGATTGAGAAACATTTTTCACAAATATCTACTGTAAGTTAGGCACTGTAAGGGTTAGAAAATCCCAACTACTGCTATCTTGGCAGGCAATTCGCCAAAAATAGCTATGAATTGGCAACACGCACTACAGGCAGGATTTTTCATGCCTTTCGATAGATCGATCGACCTCAACTTTCTAGGTACAGTGGGACAAAAGATAAATAGTGGTTTGATATTATGGCATCCTCCCAACCCCTCAAAGGTCTTGAATTGATCGACTGCGCCAAAGCCAACGCCCAACAAGGAATCACCACAGCCGCCGAGCTTTGCGGCTACGGAAGCGACCTCAACACCTTCGAGCGGGAACTCAAAGAAGCTTGCCAAAACATCGGCGTCGAAGTCAAGGAATTGAACGACTTGATTACGGATCAGCAGAGGATCAAACAAGGAATGGGCATTGAAATCGCTCCAGACACTCCCTCAGAACTCTAGCCTCAACCTCCAGCCCACCAGGAAAGAGAGCTAAAACCGCGCCGACAAGAGTATTGTCAGCCTGCAAGCTGAGGCAGGCTAGAATATTTTGCATGGGAGCTTCCGACTCTGGGCGGGAGTCGCGTTTCCTCCCGCGAAGAGGGTGCTTTCTGGAGGGGGCTGAGATTGTTAGGAGGACTGTCGTGTCAGATCAGCAAGATCGAATAATGCGTTTGTTTATAGAGGAGGCTAAGGAGCACCTCGATACTCTAGAAAATGGTTTGGTGGATTTGAAGTCCACAATGAAAGACCCCGAAATGGTCCAGGAGATGTTTCGAGCCGCCCACTCTGTGAAAGGAGGGGCGGCTATGCTCAGCTTGGATAGTATTAAAACAACCGCTCACCGCTTGGAAGATTGTTTTAAGGTACTCAAGGATGGGCCAGTCAAGCAGGTTGACCAAACGGCAGAATCTCTATTTTTAAAGGGAGTTGATACGCTTAAAGACTTGCTGGCGCGACTGGAAGGGCCTTTTGGCTTGAGGAATGAAGAGGGAGAAAAACTCGTCCAGCAGGTGATGCCAGTTTTTGCTCAACTGGAAACTCATCTCAACAACTTGGCGGCGGGCAAAGTTGTGGCGGTTGTTACTGCTGGAACTCGTGCACCCGTTGCGGCTCCAACAGCGGGCGCCGCGCCGGCGAATTTTGCTGTTCAAGTGATGGTTTTACTGAAAGAGATGTTGCAGGTGTTCAAGCAGAAAGAATCTGCTGCTAGCCGTCAGGAGTTGGCGGCTGTGTGCGCTCGACTCTATAAGTTGGGAGCTAAATTTGAGCCTTGGCAAAATTTAGTTAAAACTGCTAGAGGGGCGATTGTTAATCCCAAAAACTCTTATAAAGTCTTAGCTCCGCTGATTATCAAAGAGCTCAAGGATGCGGGAGATTTGGTGCAAACTGGGAAAGTCAAGACGATCGCTCCGAGTAAAAATTTGCTACTTTTGGTAGCAGCCCCAAAACCAGCAGAGGTAAGCGCGACCGCAGCCCCAGCAGCCGCGTCGAAGGAAGTAGCACTTCCCGCCGAACCGAAGGCGGTAGTCAAGCTTTTGCTCAAAACCTTCAACAAAAAGCAACTCTCAGAAATTGCCAAGTTACTGGTTCACGCCATTAAATCCTCTTCCTAGGAGCAAGAGTTAAGTGGCAAATAGTTTGCTAAACTTATCTAAAGTTGATTGCTGAGAGTCAGTTCCATGTTTGCCGTCAAGCGAACGCTCAAATTGAATAATCAAGAAGCGACCTTGATGGCAAAACACAAAGGATGGAGGCGCGTGGTATTTAACATGGGTCCCGGCCTGCGAGTCCAAATGTACGGTGCAGGTGAGTTTTCTGACTCAAAGGTCATCAACGAAATCAAGAAAGTTCTCACTAACTACGTCAAGAAACAACCTGAATGTGCTTGGATGAATCAGTTGTCTTCTCGTGTTTACCAAAACGCTTTGATTGATTTAAAAGAAGCGTTTGGGAGATATCGTTTGGGGAAAGCCGGTCATCCAAAATTTGCCAGTCGCCGTGACGGTCAATCATTCACGGTTGATTCGTCAAACGGCAAAGTTTTGTTAAGTGCAGGCAGGACTATTAAAATTCCCACACTGGGAACATTCCGATTGCACGAGCCACTCTCATGCAGTTTTGTTTCTCAGACTTTCACACTCTCAAAAGAAGGAAATCGCTGGTTCGTATCTTTCTGTGTAGATGCCCAACGTTTACCGATTCTACAAAGAGAAAGTTCTGTAGGAATTGACATAGGTGTCAAATCCTTCGCCACCCTGCCAAACAATCAAGTGTTTGATGCGCCAAAACCGCTAAAACAAGCGAAAACCAAGCTGGTACGGTTACAGCGCCAAGCATCAAGGCAGGTGAAAGGTTCTAACAACCAACGCAAAATCTACGACAAAATCCGCCAAATTCACGCAAAAATTGCCTGCATTCGTAAAGACTTCCTTCACAAGTTGACAACTTACTTAGCCCAGACTTTCTGGCGAATTAAGATTGAAGACTTAAATGTCAGCGGAATGCTGGCAAATCACAAGCTAGCCGGAGCGATATCCGACTTGGGTTTTTACGAATTCAGGCGACAGTTAGAGTATAAATGCCAAATGTATGGCTCCCAATTAGTGCTGGTAGATCGATGGTTTTCCAGTTCTAAGATTTGTGCCAATTGCGGGCATAAAAAAGATATGCCACTCAGCGTTCTGACTTACGATTGTCCTGCTTGCGGCCTGTCGCTCGATCGCGATTTGAATGCTAGTTTAAATATTTTGAATTGGGAACCCTCGGCTTGAGGGGGATAGCTTGCTTACCTTGGGATGGCCGACCACCCAATAGCGCAGGAAGTGAACTCTTTCATTGTAGCTAAAGATGGCTTTAGTTAAGTTTGGGTAAGTTTTACGAAGCAGTTAAGGCAATATTTTTGAGAAGGAGAATTTTTTGATGCGTGCTGGCAGCGGGCTAATCCGGCAACGATCGAGAATTCGCTATCTTGGAGATTTTTGCCCTCTAGCTTCTAGTCTTGGGAAACCCTGCGTTAGAATTAAGCTATATATAGACCGGCGTGCAATGTATTGTACCAAAATAAAAATCGAGCAGGCTTTAGAAGGCGGTAGCTGTGAAACCAATTCGTTCATTAGAAGATGCTTTAAACCGCTGTCAGGCGATGGGAATGCGCTTGAGCCGCCAGCGTCGATTTATTCTAGAGCTTTTGTGGGATGCAAAAGAACACCTCTCGGCTCGCGAAATTTACGATCGCCTGAACCAACAAGCAAAGGGGATCGGTCATACTTCTGTTTATCAAAATCTGGAAGCTTTGTCGAGAGAAGGGATTATTGAGTGCATCGAACGCTCGGAAGGACGCTTGTACGGGAATGTCAGCGACTCTCACTCTCATGTCAATTGTCTGGATACGGCTCAGATTCTCGACGTTCATGTGGAATTGCCGATCGACTTGATCGAACAAATCCAACAGCAAACAGGTGTCAAAATTGTAGACTACCGGATAGATTTCTACGGATATAGATCGGCAGAGTCAGCTACGCCAGCATCAACTCCTAGCGATACGCCAAAAGCTTCGTAAATGATGAGGCAGCCACTGGTAGAAGCAAAAGGGATATTTTTGCTGTGGCTGTTTAAGGTATAAAATGATTCAAGTATTGATAGTGGGTCGATCGGGCCGAGGTACGTTGTTGGGCTTTAGCCCTCTTTATAGATATGTGTAAAGAGGGCTAAAGCCCAACAACGTACCTTAAGAGTGAAACTCGATTGGCACGTTGGGCGAGAAATCAAATTTAGCACTCAGCAAAAAAAATAGTTCTACCCGCCACAGGTACAAGTTGAGACAAAATCCGGGTTGGGTAGCCACTTGGTTTTTTAGTTGGCCCGAATCGATCGAAATTTTGTGTAGCAACATTTTCAGAACCCTGCCAAATTTATCTGTGGAGTCAAATCGACAATCGAAGAAAAGAAAATCGAAAATCGCTAGACTGACAGGGCTTTCTAGTGTTTTTTCAGCTAAACAGCACCGGAAGCAGTGAATAATTGTTGGATACCTGGTATGATTTACGTGCTTCTTGAGCCTAAAATACTTGGAAGCAAGCAGTGGGGCTAGACACGAACCTCACTACAAAACGCCGTAAAGGGAAAAATTGCAAGTACCTTGAAGGAAATTCTAGATCTCCTTAACAGGAGTCTGAAACCCACATCGCAATCGATGATTTGATGTGGGAGTGTCACGCAGAGAGCGCATTACAGGACAGGCTGAAGTAATGGCGAGACGACAATCTGACCAATTCCACACACCACCCAAATACAACCCATCCCCCAAACCGACGGCACAGTTGAGTGCAGAGGCGACAGGCGATGCGAGTTCCTCCCTCACGGCGTCGCCGAGGGAGGGGAAAAGAACTTTTTGGCAGTGGCAACTGATCTGGCTGAGTCTCCTGGTGGGATTTGGAGTAACGGGTGCCGCTGCATTTCTGTGGCTGCTGACGATGCCTCCGCCACCGAATTGCCAGCAACTGTCGCCATTGGCGGCGGACGGAGAGCGACTTTACTGCGCTCAGCAAGCTGCTAAATCGGGCAAGCTAGAACAGCTAGAAGCGGCAATAGGACTGGTGCA
The DNA here is from genome assembly GCF_020883045.1 of Microcoleus sp. CAWBG58. Classification (NCBI taxonomy): domain Bacteria; kingdom Bacillati; phylum Cyanobacteriota; class Cyanophyceae; order Oscillatoriales; family Microcoleaceae; genus Microcoleus; species Microcoleus sp. CAWBG58. Next base: position 72,101 of record NZ_JAHRFA010000026.1, read on the forward strand.
GGCTTGGCCGAAAGAACACCCGCTATACTCGCAGGGCCAACATTTGATCGGGGAATGGTCGAAAGCCATGCTCGCATTTGCCAGGGCAAAAATTGAGCTGGGCGATTTGAAGGGCGCTCTGGGAATTGTGGCGAAAATTCCGAAAACCAGTCCGTCTTACCCAGAGGTACAGGATGCTGTGACTGCTTGGGAAAAAAATTGGCAGGAGGGGCAAAAACTCTACGATACAGCGCTAGCAGCTTTGAAAAGTGAGGATTTGAGGAAGGCATGGGATTACGCTCAAGCTCTGTTTAAGCTGGAAAATATTTTCTGGAGTCAGAAGCGCTACAACGAGCTGATCCAGCAAATTTCTCTGGAAAGAAACGGCTGGCAGCGCTTGCAAGAGGCTAGAAATTTGGCGCAGGAGGGAACTCCCCAAAAGTTCGCTGAGGCGATCGTCCTGGCTCGCAAAATAGACCCGCAGCTTTTTGCCCGCGGTAAAGCAGAAAAGGAAATTGAGGGCTGGAGCCGGACTTTGCTGGCAATGGCGACTAAGCGGTTGAAGGGGAAAGACCTCCCAGGGGCGATCGAGGCTGCTTCTGTGGTGCCCCAAGATTCCCCGCTGTTTGCGGAAGCTCAAGATTTGATGCAGTTGGGTAGGGCTCAGGCGGTGATGTGGAACCAGTCGGTATCGACGCCACTGGCACAACATATTTTTACTTTGCTGGAAGGGCAGGGAGCTGCCAGCCAAATTGCTCCGGGCCGACCGCTGTACAAGCAGGCTCAAGTGCAAGTTGAAAGTTTACAGGTGCAGTTTCAAGATTTGCTGCGGCTGCAAGTGGCAAGCTCGATCGCCAGTTTCGGTCAAATCGGGGCGCTTCAGATGGCGATCGAGCAGGCGCAAACCATCGGGCCGCGTCAGCCTCGGCGGGTTCACGCTCAAACTTTGGTGGCTACTTGGCGGCGCGAAATTCAGCGGATCGAAGACCAAGCTTTTGTGAATCTGGCGAAGCAGTTGGCAGCACCGGGAACGGTTGAAGGACTTAAGGGCGGCATTGCTCAGGTACTTCTGATCTCTCAAAACCGTCCCCGCAGAGTAGAGGCGCAAACTCTCCTGGCTCAGTGGACGAAACGCATAGAAGTTATTCAAGATCAGCCTTTTTTAGATGAGGCGATCGCCCTGGCCAAGCAAGGAAAACTGAGCGCGGCTATTGACAAAGCTTCGGAAATTAAGAGCGGTAGAACTCTTTACGCTAAAGCTCAGGATAATGTCTATCAGTGGGTGAGCGAACTGCAAGTTGCTCAAGATCGTCCGATTCTCGATCGAGCTGCGGAATTAGCATCTCAAGGTAGTCTGTCGGCGGCGATTAATATGGCTTCCCAAGTCGGTTACGGTAGGGCGCTGCACTCTGAGGCCGCAGGTGCGATCGGGCGCTGGAGTGCCGAACTCAGAGCCAACACTGCGCCGCCGCCGGAGCCCGCTCGCGAGTACGCCCCGGCTCCGCGACAGGAAGAGTACGCCCCGGCTCCGCGACAGGAAGAGTACGCCCCGGCTCCGCGACAGGAAGAGTACGCCCCGGCTCCGGAGCCTTACTATCCGCCCGCCAGAGAAGAAGCTCCGGCTCCGGCTCCGGAACCTTACTATCCGCCTGCCAGACAAGAGGCTCCGGCTCCGGCTCCGGAACCTTACTATCCGCCCGCGAGGGAGCCGGAACCTTACTACCCGCCCGCGAGGGAGCCGGAACCTTACTATCCGCCCGCCAGACAACAAGCCCCGGCTCCGGAACCTGCTCCGGCTCCGGCTCCGGAACCGCCGCCTTCGATTCCTCAGCCGACTGGACCTCCTGATGCTAATTTGATCCCCGAGTAATTCGGTTTTAGGGGAGGCGCGTCTAATATCTCGTATCTAAAATTTGACATACTCCCCGACCGTCGCGGACGGGGATTCTAATTCATGGTTCACAGAAGTCGGCTTGCTATATCAGGCTTCCCTTTTATAGTAGAGGCAGTCTTCTCCCCATGCTTTCCCTCGAACGAGGCAGATTCCTAGTGCCCGCGAGGTACTGTTAGATTAAATTAATGATGGCTTTTGTTTCTTTGGGTACTTACTTATTTCCCTTAGCTATGTTTTTCTTGGCTTTCGCTACCCAATATTTTGCAGATATAAACTCTGCTTTCTGGTTCAAGGAGTCTTAACAAGCCACCACCATGGGATTTTCAACCCCTATAACTATAGCAAAAGCCGATGCTCAAAGCACGGGGCACTACCCCAATTTTTTGGTAAAATCGAGTGAGTAATTTGCAACTGCTGTCGATCGACCCCGACCCCATTTTCCGACTGGGGCTGAAAGTCGCCTGCGAGCAGTATCCTGATTTGGAAATTGTCGCAGATGTGGTCACGGGAACCGAGGCGTTGGAGGTTCTGGAAGCTCGATCGACCGCCTCTCTCTGGGCCAAGAAGCCCGTTGATTTGGTAATTTTGGCTGTTGAGAGGTTAAGTTTGCGATCGGGTCTCATACAGACGCTGGCAGTTTGTGGCGAGTTCAAAAATTTGTACCCCAACCTACCGCTGTTGCTCCTAGGTGGGCCGCTCGCACCGGAGCAGTTGGGGCAGTTACAAGCTGCGGGTGCGAAGGGCTATTGTCCTAAAGATAGAGATATTTCCCAGACAATAGAAGCTATTCGGGTGGTAGCATCTGGCGGCACTTATTGGCCGACAGATACGCCAGCTAACTCTCAAATAGAGCTAAATTCAGCGACGGTTAAAACAATAGAAAATTCGCCAGCCAATCTAGAAGAAAATGCTGAGAGTTTGACAGTTGAGACGCCCGTCCACAAAAAAATTCTGGCTTATTTTTGTGTGTCTGGATTGCGAGAAATAGATGCAGCTTTGGCAAGTATTAAAGCTGATTTGGAACAGATCCAAGTGGCAGATTCGACAGACTTAGCCACTATTTTAGATGGGATTGTAGTCAGAGGGCGCCGCCGAGAATTGTTGGCTGCTCGTTGGATTGTCAGTCAGTTATTGGAAGTTCCAGGGAAGTCGGAAGAACGAAGAGGGGAGAAGGAAGAGTCCGAGGGGAGAAGAAAGACGGGAGAAGGAAGAGTGGAGAGTTTGTGGGATAATTCTCAGTTGCAAGTCACGAATTCCCGAGGTTCGGGTCAATCTTTAGTGCTGGCAAATAATTGGCAAGGCAGCTTGTTTGACTCGGTGGCTGCTAAATTGCAGTTTGATATGGTCAATTTGACTGGCGTGCCTTTGGAAATCGATATTTTGCGATCGACAAAACAGCGCGAATTGATGAGTTCCATCCTGCGGAAGTTACGGGAGTTGCTGGAGGAATTGCGCTTGGGGCAAGTGCAGCAAACTCAATTGTCCGAAAAAATGCCTGCTATTTTGCGGGATTTGTGGGAAGCGACAATCGTAGATTTTTTTGGCAGATACTATACGCTGCAAATGGGAGAAAATCTGGTTGTTGACAGCAGTCAAACAAGCTTGAAACTACTGCCAGAAAGTCAAGGGGAAATCGCTGCTAATTTATGGAGTGGTGGCGGCGTAGAAGTGGTGCCGGTTCTGCTGGCAGATGAAACAGCAGTTGCCGCAGAAATCCTTGACAAAATTCCGATGACAGTTGATTTATTTGCACATTTGTTATTTGAAATTCCGCTCACAGTTGACAATCTTTCTTGTGTTGCTGGCAGCCCGCAAGCGATGCAGCGAGCAGAAGCATTGTTAGCAAATTTGGTAATTCAAGTTGCTAGCGGAGTCGTGCAGCCTTTGCTCAATAATTTTGCGGATATTGAGGAAATCAAGCAAACTTTTTACGATGGCAAGTTAATTTCAACACGGGAAATTGAGCGGTTTCGGAATGATTTATCGTGGAGATATCGCTGGGATAGCTATTTTGTAGAACCGAAAGCTATTTTTGAAAGCAGGTTTTGGCTGTTTGTTTTGGCTGATTTTGGAATTAAAAGAATTTCTATTTATGCTCCAAGAAATTTGGAGTTAGCACAGCTTTCTGGGTGGCAGTTGGCTTTAACTTTGGTGCTGGAAACTCGGGATGCGATCGCACCTAGGGTTCGCGCGGTTATTTCGTTGTTGGGTACTGCTGTTGTTTACGTTTTAACTCAAGTTATAGGGCGGGGAATTGGCTTGATCGGGCGGGGAATTATCCAGGGTATTGGCAATTCTTTACAGGATACCAAATTTGGAAAAAATGGCTGATATTCTGCGAAAAAATTAACGATTACAATCTTCGTAGTGAGGACTTCAGTCCGCAATCAGAAGGACTAAAGTCCTCACTACCAACCAACCTGTTCGTAGTGAGGACTTCAGTCCGCAATCAGAAGGACTAAAGTCCTCACTACCAACCAACCTGTTCGTAGTGAGGACTTCAGTCCGCAATCAGAAGGACTAAAGTCCTCACTACGAACCTTTTTATTGCGGTTGATTTACCGGGAGCGAGCTAATTGGTGGTACTATAAATAATGACTTACTTAATGCTATAAGGTTGACTTTTTATGAGTATTATGATAGCGATTGATGCCGATCGCATAAACAGCTTAGATTTGTCTCCGGTGCGGACTGTTATTGAACAGTGGCTGGCCGCAGGAGCGATCGCCCAAAACGAACAACAGGTACAATTTGAAATTGAGTATCCGCGCGAAGAATTAGATCCGCGAGAAATATCAGAACTTCCCGAAGTGCGGCTTTGGTTTATTCGCTTGGATGCTTGTTATCCTTGGCTGCCCTTTTTGCTGGATTGGAAAGCCGGAGAATTGGCCCGCTATGCCGCGATGTTAGTACCGCACCAATTCCACCGAACCCAAGGCATTCAGTACAATCCTGAAGCTTTGGAAATGTTTTTGATGAGCAAAATTTTTGTGCTGACTGATTGGTTGAACCAGCAGGGAATTCCGAGTAAATCGAAGTTGATGGCAATGTCGCAGATGTTTGGTTACGATTTGGATGATGCTTTTTTTGATGTCATCGTGCCACACAAATAAGACTTTGTGCATCTGATTAACATCATCCTAATTGAGTAGATGTCTCTATACCTTAAGGCATACGCACAAAGGTAGAAACCCGGTTTGTGAACGGATGCTGCATTGCTAAACCCAAGATTTGTTCCGAGAAACCGGGTTTCTTGAGTTCCATAAGAATTATTGCCAACGTCATGGCTAGAAACCCGGTTTCTTCTATTGTAGGGAGAACCAGAAAGCCCGCCCTCGAAGCTATAAGAGACCTGTATAAATGCTTAATCAATCTTAACAGCAGCCGGAAGATGGCTTTCATACAATGTTTCAAGCAACTCGCCCAGCAATTTTGTTGCTTGACTTGACACTTTTCTGAAAATTTAGAGTTAGTTTAGATAAAGATATAGCAACTCTAAATTATTTGCGTAATTAATTGTAGCAACTCTTCCCGAGCCCGGTTACTCCGATAGATTAGGGGGTAGGCACGGGGGCACTACCCCTACAAATTTACCGGTTACTCCGATAGATTAGGGGGTAGGCACGGGGGCACTACCCCTACAAATTTGTATGAATGATTTAGGATTGCTATAGCAAGAATCGCCAAGATGGTTGGGACGTTCTTAGTTGCACAAACTCATGTAGTCGCTTCCTCCTTCTTCATTCTTCCTTCTTCATTCTTCCTTCTTCCTTTTAAAAACGATCGCCCGATTCAATCGATCGAGGAAATATCCCATGAAAACAGATTACCTCATCGTCGGTAGTGGTTTATCAGCATTGGTTTTCGGAGCCTTAATGGCAAACTCCGGCAAAACCGTGCACATCCTGGAAGCTCACGAGCATCCCGGAGGCTTTGGCCACACCTTTACAATGGCCAAAAAATACACGTTTAACGCCCAATTCCACTACGTTTGGGACTGCGGCGAAGGACATACAGTCAATCGAGTCCTCAAAAAACTGGGTCTCGATCGCGATGTCACCTTTGAGCGCTACGATCCGAATGGCTTTGACCATATGAGAATGCCCGGATATGCGCTAGATATTCCCTCGGAACCAGACGAACTGATCCGCAGATTGTCGGCGCTGTTTCCCGAAGCCAGCGAGAACATTCGCAAATTCGTCAACGAAGTCGAAAAAACCGGCGAGGGACTCAGAAAACTCGCTCCTCCCGTCAAACCAATTGAATTGCTCAAAAATTTCGGTGACGTATTCTGCGCCGTCCAACACCTCAACAGCACACTCCAAGACGTTTTCGATAAATTCCAACTCCCGCAAGCCGCCCAAACTTTATTAGCACTGCAATGGCCGGACTTTTTGCTACCTCCCAACCAACTTTCTTTCTATGCTTGGATTGCTTTATTTCGAGGCTATCAAGAAGGTGCATTTTATCCGACGCAGCATTTTGAAGATGTCATCAATTCTTTAGTTAAAGTCATTGAATCCAACGGCGGGAAAGTTTTACTAAACCATGAAGTCACGAATTTCAGGCTGACAGATAGAACTGTCACGGGAGTTGAAGCGATGGATTTGACCACGCATCAAACCCATGAATTCACGGGCGACACGGTGATTTGTAACCTCGACCCCAAAAGAGCCGCCAAGATGATTGGTGAGGAAATGTTCTCAAAAACAGTGCGGCGGAAACTCGATTATGAGTATTCTGCATCCAACTACATGGTGTACTGCGTTGTCAAAGATATCGACCTGCGAGACTACGGCTTTGGCAAGTGGAATACGTTTCATTCGGAACATTTGGATCTGAATGAAGCTTTTGCTCAAATGTATGACAAAAATGATTTTTCTCGTCCGAGTTTTGCGATTACAACGCCGACTTTGCTCACCGAAGCGCGGCCCGATTGTCCAGAAGATTGTCAAATTGTAGAATTTCTGACTGTGGCAAACTACAGTTATTTTAAACAACTTTGGGACACAGACCGCAAAGCTTACAGGCAGAAGAAACAAGAGATTTTCGACTCGATTTTAGACGTGGTAGAAAAACACTATGTTCCAGATTTCCGCAAACACATGGTGTTTCACATCACCGGAAGTCCTACGACTAACGAGCGCTTTTGCTGGTGTCCTAACGGCAATTCCTACGGTTCTACTCTGACGCCAAAAAACATGGGAGTCGATCGGCTAAATCACGAAACATCCCTCAACAATTTCTATTTCTGCAACGCATCCTCGGGCTATCCAGGCTTTGCGCCGACATTTTGGACGGGGGCGCTGCTTTATCAACGTTTGTCCGGCGATGCGATTTTAGGCTGACAAATTAAGACTGAAACCATAATAAATGTCGTTTTTAGTCGAGTCTAGATCCCCCTAAATCCCCCGGATAGTCGGGGGACTTTGAGAATACTCTTATCCTCCCTTAAGAAGGGGGAATTTGAGAATACTCTTATCCCCCCCCTTATTAAGGGGGGTTAGGGGGGATCGGAGCCAACCTGGTAACGATAAAACTAGAAACAGCTTCTAGTCCCCCCCTTATTAAGGGGGGTTAGGGGGGATCGGATCTAAGCTAGAAACGATAAAAATTAAGGACTTGCATTCATTACTCCAAACTTTTTTTTAAGCTCTTAAGCATTCGATGATTAATGTTCCATTCTATCAATTTAGGAGAGAACCATGAGAATTGCAATTGTTGGGGGCGGAGCTAGCGGTATGGCTACAGCCTACTGGCTCAACAAACAGGGACACCACGTCACTGTGTTGGAAAGTCAGCCGATTTTAGGCGGACACATTCGGACGCTCAATAAAAATGTTTTGCCAAATCAATCTGATTGCAATGAAATATTAGAAAATGGGGTGCTGGAATTTCCCACTGTGTTTTACAATTTCGTGGCTTTAATGCAGGAGCTAGGCGTTGAATTAGAACCTGTGCAGATTGGTTCAGCGCTGTTTTTTAAAGATGGCGGTCACTTTTTGTCGGCGGTTGCTATTCAAAAAAATTTTACGGGAATGCAACGCCTGATTGAGTATTTGCGACTCGACAGTCTCTACGCTCGTTCGGCGGGATTTATTTTAAAAATGCGGTTTGCTAAACAGCACGATTTCTACGATATGCCGCTTTCTGTGAGTTTAAAAAGCTCGTGCGTTCGCAATGATTGGCTGAAGTTGCTGACGATGTACAGCTACTCGATACCGTTTGAATTGCTCGACGATTTTCCAGCGGAATTGGCGATGCCGGTGCTGCGCGAATATGCTTCGGTGAATTGGGTGAGGATTAAAGGGGGGGTCTATTCTTACATTGAAAAGATTCTGGAGCGGTTTAAAGGGGATATACTGCTGAATGTGGAGATTGCCAAGATTTTCCGAAGTGCTGGTGCTGTAAAAATTGTGCTGACCAATGGGGAAATTCAGGAATTTGATAAGGTGGTTTTTGCGATGCCGCCAGACCAAGTGATGAGGCTGTTGGCTGACCCGACGGAGGCGGAAACGAAGCGGTTTGCGGCCTGGAAACCCAATTATGCCACAACTGTGCTGCATTCGGATACTTCGATGTACGATCGCTACGGTATTCGCAAATTATCGGAATTCGATTTTTTCGAGACGGACAGCGGCTGGGGCTACAATGCGAGCTTGAATCAGCTTTGCGGTATCACATCGCCGCGAGAGTACAGTTTAGCGTTTAAGTTGGAGGAGGCGATCGACAAAAACCAAATTATTCACATTCAAAAACATCACACGCCACTGTATAGCGTCGAGTCTTTTCGATACCGAAACGAAGTTATCGAGACTAACGGCGAGAACAATACCTATCATGCGGGAGCTTATTTGGGGGATGGCTTGCACGAAGGAGCGATTACCTCTGCTTTGCGAGTCGCGAAATTAATCGGCTGAGTGGAACGTTGATGCTACAAACTCTAGGAAATAAAGTAATTTCCGACATTCTACACATGAGGAATTTATGGATATGCCTAAGAGTAGATGCTAGGAGTGCAAAACCTAGTTTATAATCTACCAAAGATGATACGATACTAACAGCAAGTAAACTCGTGTCCGCTGAAAACACTGTAAAATAAGTTTGTAGTGGGTTAAGTCCTCAGAAAATGCTGAAAAATTAAGTCCTGACTACAAACTTATTCTATTAAGGCTAATTGACCGAACACGATATCGCACCTGTCTGTCGGGCAACTTTCTTTACTTGCAGTTAGGCAGAGGTTTCTATCGATGTTTTTTGAGTCAAAATTGAGGAATGATTATGTCAAAAGAGAGAAAAAGCAACAAAGAAGTCAAAAAGCCAAAAAAACAACCTGATGGTGTTGCTAAGCCGAAGGATGACAATAAAAATTTTGGTAGCAGGGACGGTCAGAAGGAGAGATAGCTACCATTCTAGGGATGGCAATTAATTTTGTTCGATTGTCATTCCTCTCAAGGTTCAACTTATTTAACAACTATCCCGTTTTTGGCTCATCCGAAAACGGGTTTATTATTAGAGCGTATCCGCAGAGAATGCTCGCAATCATCAGATTGGTTGATTGTGGTAATTGAGCAATAAAATATTATATTTAGGCTATATGTGCGGTTTTATTGTCGTCAGACAATTTAGGTACGTAGTTGCGCTTCAGCGCTCTTTATAATATTAAGGAAAGAGCCTTTAATCTGAGGTACGTAGTTGCGATGAAAGCGCTATTTATAGTATAAGCTAAGAACCTTTAATCTGAGGTACGTAGTTGCGATGAAAGCGCTATTTCCTAATATGAGCGTATAGCGCCCAAGCGCAACTACATACCTTGGCCCAAGCGCGAGCCGACCTTTAAGCGATACTTTTGGTATGAGAATAAAACCACCCTACCTAATCCAGGGCTGTTTCATTCTCTTGTAGGGGCGGTGCCCCCGTGCCCGCCCTCCGAGTTGGTAGAGGGGGTAGGCACGGGGGCACTACCCCTACAAAATCGTAATCGTCCTGAGAATGAAATAGCCCTGCTACCTAATCCCTCACAGCGAGATCTCAGTCACCGCAATATTACCGCCAAAACACACCTCAACATCAGTTCCCAAAGCTCGATCGCGCGAGCCATACTCTCCGACATAATAAAAGTATTCTCCCTCTTGGCGGTAAACCACAGGCAGCGGCTGAGTTGAAGGGCGACAAAACACAATTTCCGGTTCCGCACTTCCCGGCGCTAAATGCGGAAAATTCACATTCCAGAAACACCCCGGCTTTGATTCCCGGTTGAGCAAATCGGCCAACACCCGCGATGTCCAGCGAGTCGCGACATCCCAGTCAATTTCCAGCGGCCTTTTAATTCTATGGGAAATTGCGATGCCAGGAATACCGTGCATGGCTGCTTCCCGCACCGCAGCCACCGTACCCGAAATGTACACGTCAACGCCCAAATTGCCGCCGGCGTTAATCCCGGAAAGTACCAAATCCGGTTTTGGACAAACGTGATTGAGAGCAATCCGCACGCAGTCTGCGGGTGTTCCTCCTACAGCATACTCGACGGACGATCGGCGATCGACATGAATCGGACTGTGAGCCGTCACCTGATGCCCGCAGCCCGAAAGTTGCCCTTGAGGGGCCACCATAATTGTCTTGCCCTCTACAGCCTGCAAAAGTGCCTGAATCCCCGGAGCATCAATGCCGTCGTCGTTGGTTAAAATTATCGTCATTGAAAATTTGTCCTAAATTTGACTATATCCGCAAAAATTGACCTAAAATTCCCAAACTCAAGGAAATGTCAACCTAGTTGTGGTAAAGTTTTGTGTCGATTGCTTTGTGTCAAAGCAATTTGCAAGTTCAGTTAAACGCGCTCACAGCTATGTTTTTGTTACCAATTCTACCCTTAGCTCAAGCAATCCCGAAACCTCCGAGTCAACAAGTCATCCAAATTCAGCGAGAAGTCCCGCTACCGGAAAACGAACTGGATTTACCACCACAACCGCAGACAACCGCCCCGCTGAAAACTGTGACGGTGCCCCAGCAAGTGCGCGTTTTGCCGGGAAAACTCGACAGCATCCCCGTTTTCAACAGTAACAGCCCCGAAGTTGTACAAACCGAAGGCATTTTGCTCTCCACATTTCCCGAGGAATCCAAACAAGTACCTTCTGCACACTTAAACTTTGCCTTCAAAGGCCGATTTGACATCTTCGCCCACCACATCGCCAAGGCAAAAAATCGCGCCCAAACTCGCACCTTATTTCAAGGCATAATTGTTCACAATCCCAACTCGGAACCTGTTACTTTAAATATCCTGCAAGGAGCGACTTATTTAACTCGCCCGGATGCTTTGTTTGTCGATTTGCCGTCCTATTTAGAAAATCGATTCGGCACTGTGTTTGCGGGGCCTGGAAGCCGCATCACCAGCGATGTGCTGCGGGGGCACAGACAAGCCATTTTGCCTGCTGCGATCGAAATTCCGGGCAATCAGAGCCGAATGCTGATGAATTTGCCGATACCTGTGGGCAATGTCACGCCTTCTTCTAACGGGCGATCGACTTTGATGCGAGTTTCGAGCAGCAATTCGGTTTATGTTGCTAGTTTGGCGATGTTTGCTCCTCAAACTAAAGAAGGAGTCGAGCAATATCCGACTTTAGAACAGTGGGAAAATATTTTAAACACGAAAGGTTTAGCCGGGCCGAGAGATTTGGCACCAACTCCCAGAGGCGAAAATCCACTGCAAAAAATTTATGGGCGCGTCTCGGGAGTAGCTGAAGGTTCCCAATGGCAAGCTAAAATTACTGACAGTTCAAGAACTGATTATTTAACGATTCCCAAACGTGGGGAAGAATTTTCCTATGCCTTGAGCACTACTGATACTGGTACTTTTGGGACTGGTCAAATTCAAAGTGCTAAAATGTTAGCTCGCTATCCCGATACTGCTTATCTTGCTCACGGTAATTACGGGATTCAATACAATTTAACTTTTCCGCTTTACAACAAATCTCGTGAGTCGCAATCTGTCAGCATTAGAATGCAAACACCGATCAAGGCAAATACAGAATCGGCTGGATTGATGTTTTACGATCCGCCGGAAAATCGAATATTTTTCCGAGGTACGGTGCGGGTGATGTTTAATGATGATACGGGTAAGACTTTGACGCGCTACATTCACATTGTCCAGCGCCGGGGACAGCAGGGTGAAGCTTTGGTAAATGTGAACCTGAAGCCGGGGGAACGCCGTTTGGTGCAGGTGGATTTCTTGTATCCGCCGGATGCTACGCCGCCGCAAGTGCTGACAGTGCGATCGAGCAATTAGTTAATTTTGATTCAGTTAGGGCGATCGGCCAGTAGGTTGAATCTTACTGGCAACAATGATAAAGTTTATACAACTGCCGAATAAGGAGAATAGTTATGTCTGTTCAAATGCAAAGACGGCTATTTACAGTGCAAGAATATCACCTAATGGGTGAGGCTGGCATTTTGGGTGAAGATGACCGAGTAGAATTGATAGAAGGAGAGATCGTTCAAATGGCTGCAATTGGTACTCGTCATGCAACTTGTGTACGGCGACTGATCCGACAGTTTCGCCAACTTCCAGAAGAAAGTGCTATTTTGGATGTTCAAAACCCAATTCAGTTAAGTGAGCGTACAGAACCTCAACCGGATATTGTATTGCTACAACCTCGCGCTGACTACTACGCTACTGCACATCCAGTACCATCTGAAGTTTTGTTGTTAGTTGAGGTTTCTGATAGCACTGTTGATTTCGATCGCAATGTGAAAGTTCCTAACTATGCTCGTTCTGGTATTCAAGAAGTATGGTTGTGGGATCTTGAGGTGAATTGTTTAGAAGTTTACCGTTGTCCGACGGCAAATGGCTATACTTCAATGCAAAAGTTTGAGCGGGGAGAAATGGTTGCGCCGCTAGCTTTTCCTGAGTTTGAAGTAAGCGTTGATTTTATTTTGGGTTAGAGGGATATAGAAGTAGATAAGCTTATGGTGTGGTTTGAACGCGATCGATTAATCGGGTATTGTTAACGATCGAGTTTTGCTCAATAGCTTGCGTTGAGTCAGGCATTCTGCACGATTAACTTGCAATAAATACACACTTACTCGACCGATCGCACTTAGAGGTTCGATCGTACCACTTTCAGTTTGAAGTTGAAAATGGTCTGCCCAGCGATCTTTTCGAGGATGGTAAAGTCGAACCACTTCACCTGTTTCTGGATCGATCGAGGCAATGTCGCTGCCTTTATTTTTGTTACAAAGCGAGCAAAACAAAGCCAGATTGCTTTCAACTGTTTCGCCGCTGTGTTTTTCTGCAATGATATGGTCTATTTGATGAGACGAGAGGGCGATTGTTTCTGGAATTAAACAATATTCGCAGCATCCGTTAGCGCGATCGCATACCATTCGTCGCAGACTAGCTGAAAAGTAGGTTTTACTCATGCTGCCTCGCTCAGTTTCAGCAGGGCTTGTGCTTTGGCAATGCGTACTAAATGTTCGACAAATTCGTATTGCTGCCACAAACGCTGCTCAATCGGCGTTAGTCCTTCCGTGCGGTTTTTCTCTAATAAAGTATCGATTTCCGCTTGAAGAGAGTCGGATAAACGCAGGGCTAATATTTCTTGTGGCGATGGTAAACTTGCTATAAATTCTAAGATTTGCGTGAGTCCAGAAAATCCATTTGCAGGATTGGCTTCGACTTCCCTCAATCCCAGCATCAAAATCTGTGGTAATTCATCTTTGAGAGTATCTAGCCGCAGTGCTAGTTCGTCGGGAATTTGAAGGGTAATTGTTGCCATTTTTTTACTCACTGACGCTCTGATTGAATCGTAGCATAATAAAAGTACGATCGCCCTTACGTGAGAAATGCAGCGTGCGATCGTCCTCCGAGACAAGGTAAAAGTGCGATCGTCCTTCCCGATCTTAATCGCTTCACCCTACCAATCAGTTGAAGTGCAGCAAAATTTTAGTTAGCGTTGTTATCGTTGAGGTCTAAGTTTTGTATTGATATTTCTGAAGGTAGCGGTACAGTTATTTGTAGGTATACACCAATTTTTATTTGATTGTTTTCAAAAGTTATATTAGTTACGTTAACTTTACTATTTTCTGATAAACCGTCTGGAATAGGAAATTTAACAGGTGGTTTAGTTTTATATCCAGCATCTTCAAGCCATTCAGCAATATTTCTCCAATTTTCAATCTTTTCAATCCCTTTACCCACAAAGCCTTTAACGTATCTATAAATAGTCGCACACAAGTCAGTTTCCACACCTTTGGGATTCTTTTGCAGCTTTTCGGCGATTTCAGCGGGACTGTTGCCACAAAGCAACCCCCGCAGGTGGAGCTTTTCTACGGGGGTGAGAGGCTTTCCCTTAACGGCGGCCAAGTCTGCGTACAGAGTTTTTAGATCCCAGCGGCTTTCTGCTTCGACGAAGCGATCGTTTGTGGATGCCATAAATAGATGTGCGTAAAGTTCCTGATGGAAGTCTAACATAATTCCTGATGTATGTCAGTTTACGAGCAGTGTTATTTGTCGTAATATACTTGAAAGCTCAAGTGTAAGTGGTGCAATTTACAAGTTAAAAAGTTGGTGGCTGGGCTTTTGAGTGATTAATGATGGCAGTTAGCGACCCGACAGGGGAGTAGGGCTGAATTTTGGTAAATTTCTCGCTTTGACTCTAGTTTCGGGTGCTGCTGGTAATTTTTTTAATTTATTTTCTGGGTTTTGCATAATTTTGTGGATTAGCCCCTGATATATAAACAGGAGGCTGTAGCATCTCTTCTTGGGGTTGATAAGCAGATTGAAAGATTGAAATTATGGCTTCGTCTCAGAATCAAGGGGTCACTCCTTTACTCACAGGCTCTAAACTATACTTCAGCAAAAAAGCAGTGAGATTGGGAAATGCTGTTTATTTAATTCGTAACATTACCGGTTTTAGAGTCACTGAAGCTCAAATTACTGAGACAACAAGAAATCAAAAAGGAGTGCCATTTGAGGTTTTGATTTGTATGTATGTGGCAGCATTATTCTTATTAATAAAAGAAAGCGAAAGAATATGGCTAATAGTAATTGTCACAATGATTATACTGGCTTTAGGTTATAATTTTTTTATACCCAAAACAATCAAAGTAATCACAACCCAGTATTTGATTGAAGTATCTTTCATTTCAGGAGATAAAGCAAATCTTTTACTCACCAGTGGTAAAAATATCACCAGTGAAAAATTATTAGAAGAAGTAGTTTCAGAATTATATAAAATTTTAGATAGTAATGAAGAAAAAACTTACGTAATTAATATAGAAGACAATTCTATCAATGTTGACCAAAGTGGCTCCTCAATTGGTATTGGATACTCTGGGAGCATTAGTGTTCGGCAAGTAGGTGGTAAGATAGTATCCGCTCAATAATTCGGGGTAGCCCAGAAAAAAAGTAGGCAAAGTATATAAAATGTTATAAAATAGGAAACATGACGCAAAAGATTATTTCACAAGACAAGTCACCCTACAATATACTACTGCT
>NZ_JAHRFA010000027.1:0-84892 GCF_020883045.1 Microcoleus sp. CAWBG58
ATGAACGAAAGTGCTGCTGTGCATGGCTTTTGACTAATTTTACCTCATAGTCTTACACTTGATGGGCACCGAACACAAGTCAAAGCCTTTTCAGGCAAGGGTTCTAGGCTTATTCAGCAAGCCCTAGGTAGAGGTCGCTTTCAAACTGTCAACTGTCAACTGTCAACTGTCAACTGTTGAAGTCTCCCAAGTCCTACAACAACAACCATAACTCGCTCTTGCTCGACTTTGTAAACAATGCGATAGCGCTGTCCAACGGCTCGGATACTGCGAAATCCAGATAAGTTATCAACAAGAGCTTTGCCTTGCTTCTCTGGTTCTATTTTGAGTCGATCGATGCGATCGCGCAGTTTCTCCTATTCTCGTCTATCTTTGACTTCCGCCAACATTTCTAGTGCCAACGGCGTAAGTTGGATCTCGTATTCGATTGAATTTGCTTCGCCTTTCATAGTCCCAGTTTGGCTTTAGCATTTTCCCAGGAAACAGTTTTGCCTTCGCTTGCTTGGGCGATGCTTTGGCGAAGTTTGGTAACGAATTCAATATCGGTGAGAATATCCAAGGCTTCGAGGAGTTCAGTCAAATGGTTGTAGCTGATTACCGCCATAACGGGAACACCATCTTGAGTGATCGCGATCGGCCCATCGGTGAGTTCTTGAATGAGATTGGGAAGCTGCTGCTGTGCTTGGGCAATGGTAAGGAATGAAAATTAAATAACTTACAATTTCATTGTTCTTGTGGGATGGGCGTCCCGCCCGTCCACGAAAGACGGGCGGGACGCCCATCCCACTTTCAAAAGTGTAAATTATTTAATTTGAGATCCTAAGTCGTTTAGACATGGCTGTACTGTACAACTTTATTAAAATTATAAGTATTAAAGCAATACTAATTTTAATTTAGCACCTGGATCCAAATACGGCGAATCAATTAAAAACCCGGTTTCTAGTCAGAAACCGGGTTTTTTAACGGAAAATTGCCTGTTTGCATTCTTTACAACATGAGTTTACTGGTCGTAGCTGCCGCCTACACCGATTTGGGTATTGTAGATTTTGGCATCAGTAATGACCATATTTTCCATTGATGCGCCTGATACGTCAGCGGTGTTGATGATGGCGGCTGTCAGATTTGCCCGATCGAGGTCTGCGCCATTTAAACTGGCGTTAGTCAGGAAAACTGCGGTTAAGTTGGCACCCCTCAAGTTAGCGCCGGTCAAGTCAGCGCCTTCGAGGTTAGCATAGGAGAGGTTTGCGCCTTGCAAATTCGCTTCTCTCAAATCTGCACCAATCAAATGAGCTTCCGCCAAATTTGCTCCTGACAAGTCACACCCAAAGCATTGCCCAGTGGAGAGTAGCTGCTTGACCTGAGCGGGATTTGCAGCGCTAGCGGGCCCGGCAAACAGTAGGGGAGCAATTAAAAAAGTTGTGGCTAGTAAATGGCGTTTCATAATCCCTTTTCCTCCCCAGACTTGATGTTTAAGTTCTTCTGTTTATATCTACAAGCTTACCACGGTCGTTTTCGCAAATTTGCGATCGAATTCACAGACCTGCTGTGATATTCATTATCCTCCGCAACCGGCAGGTGGTCTAGAAAAGCTCGCAAAACTTAATATCGTAAAACTTAACACTGCCGAACTTAATACGGTCTGTTTTTGTAGTAATCTTTTCTAGGTTAGCCAGGACAGCGAACATACGTCTCTTGCCGAAGATGGATATAATTACCGCTGCGATGGACGATCGTATGAGTTAATTATCTGCCAAAAAGTTCCCTAGAAATACATTATTTATAATAAAACTGTCACGGGACAGAAAATTTACATTTAAAATCAAGATATGGTTATAACTTTATAGGTAGAGCCAGAGCCGTCATCGGCCAGCTTCCCAGCCTAAGTTCGGGGTGCATTTTTAAGAAAAAATTTTAATTACGTGTCAGCAGCGCTGTCAAAATCCACATATTGATTGGAAAGCAGCGCTTTTTAGCAAGGTTGCAGAGTTAACGCGCGATCGCCAAAATGAATTAAATCCTATGATAAAAAATGATTCCTCCAAGCATCTGCCGACTTTAGATCAAGTAATTGACCGCTCCCCCTTGACAGTTGCGCCCGATACCCCATTAGCAGAGGTAATTACCCTGATGGGCCAACGGCGCGGAAGTTGCTCTATAAACCCAGACATTCCACCCACCGATATCTACCCGCAACTCACAGAAATCCCAAATCCCGTTACCTCAAGCGCCCTCAGAGACGCCAGAGGTATCTGCGTCTTTGTCGTCGAACAATCGCCCGAAAAATCTGACTCGCAATCTGCTAAAAATTCCCAATTGCAAGGAATTTTCACCGAGAGGGATCTCGTCGATTTGATTGCATCTGGCAAAAACTTAAAAAATGTGACGATCGCAGAAGTTATGCAGCAGCCGACAGCAACTCTGACGAAAGGTGAAGATCGAGACATTTTTAGCGCCTTAATTCTGTTAGGGCAACAACGCATTCACCATTTACCAGTATTAGACAGTGACGGTCAACTTTTAGGAGTAATTACGCCAGAAAGCATTCGCCAAGGGATGGTGCAACCGGCAAATATCTTAAAAATGCGCCAGGTGAAAGAAGTAATGACTGCACAAGTTATTCAAGCGCCTGTTACCTCGTCAGTTATCAGTTTAGCCGAGTTGATGGCGCAGCACCGCGTTAGCTGCGTGGTAATTACAGCGCCAACAGAATTATCGATGAATGTGTCGTTCCCAATTCCTGTAGGCATAGTCACGGAACGGGATATTGTCGAATTTCAAGCTTTAGATATAGATTTGTCGCAGACGATCGCCGAAACTGTAATGAGTAGCCCCTTATTTAGTCTCAAGCCAGAAGACTCGCTGTGGGTGGCTCATCAGGAAATGCAGCAGCGTTTAGTCCGGAGGTTGCTAGTCACTGGGCAAGGCGGAGAACTGCTGGGAATAGTTACTCAAAGCACCTTGCTGGGGGTACTTGACCCGATGGAAATGTCCGGGGCGATCGATATTTTGCACGCCAGCGTCCAAGAACAGACTAGCGAATTGCAAAAAGCGATCGCATCTCTGAGTTTGACTAACAACCGACTGGAACAGGAAATCGTTACCCGCAAGCAGGCAGAGGTGCGGCTGCAACTGTTAGAATCTGCCGTAGTTAACGCTAACGACGCGATCGTGATTATGGATGCGGGATACAGCGATATCTCCGATCCCACCATCATCTATGTCAACGAAGCTTTTACCCAAATGACCGGTTATCGGCCCGCAGAAATTATCGGCCAAACACCGAGTTGTCTGCGCGGGCCCGACAGCGATGGCGCTCAAGTTGCCAAAATTCGCCGCGCTTTCTCTCGCCGAGAACCCCTGCGCTTGGAATTGATCAACTACCGCAAAGATGGTTCCACTTATTGGGTGGAACTCAACAGCGTACCAGTTGCTGACGAGTCGGGAAACCTGACTCACTGGGTGTCCGTGCAGCGCGATATTAGCGATCGCAAGCGCATGGAACAAGCTTTTTTTAAGGAAAAAGAACTAGCTCAAGTTACCCTACAATCGATCGGCGATGCAGTAATCGCTACTGACAGCCACGGCTACATTTCTACCCTCAATCCAGTTGCCGAAAAACTCACGGGTTGGTCAACCTCAGAAGCTAAAGGTTTGCCCCTAGCGGGCGTGTTGAGAATAGTTGACGAAACTACTCGGATGCCGATCGAAAATATCGCCCAAATTGCTTTGTACGAAGGTCGGATTGTTGACCAAGGACACAACAGCTTGCTGATTGCACGCCACAACCGCGAATTTGCGATCGACCATTGTGTCGCCCCCATCCACGCCAGTAACGGCACAATTGTCGGGGCCGTCGTTGTATTTCGAGATGTCACCCAAGTGCGAACTCAAGCGCGACAACTCACCTGGCAGGCAACTCACGACCCGCTGACGCAATTGGTCAACCGTCACGAATTTGAGTACCAGCTAGAACACGCCCTGCACAGTTCTCAAGGTTACGGTCAAGAACACGTGATGCTTTACCTGGATCTCGATCGCTTCAAAATAGTTAACGACACCAGCGGTCACGTTGCAGGCGACGAAATGCTGCGCCAAGTCAGCCAGCTACTTAAAAGCAATATCCGCAAAACAGATATTTTGGCTCGTCTGGGCGGCGATGAGTTTGCTGTACTCCTGTACAATTGTCCGCCAGAACAGGGCTTAGATGTTGCAAAATTGCTACTGCAAAACATTCAGGAATTCCGGTTTGCGTGGCAGGACAAAACTTTTGCGATCGGCGTCAGTATCGGTTTGGTGGCAATTAATCCCAAAACAGTATCGACTTCTGCGGTGTTGAGCGCGGCCGATCTAGCCTGCTATGCTGCTAAAAATAAAGGCCGCAATCGGGTGCAGGTTTATCAAGCGGGCGATCGGGAATTAATCAAACAGCACGGCGAAACCCAGTGGGCGGTCGAAATCAATCAAGCTTTAGAAGAGAATCGCTTTCAGTTGTACTCTCAGCCGATCGTACATTTGCGAGAGCTCCCCACCACCGGCACCCACTGCGAAATCCTCCTCCGCCTCCAGCTTGAGAACGGTCAGTTAGTCTCACCAATGGCATTTATCCCGGCTGCCGAACGCTACAACTTGATGCACGCGATCGATCGCTGGGTAATTCGCACTTTATTTAGCAATTTATCTCAAATTTTCACGGCAAATCTCTTAGTCCAAAACCCCGGCGCAGACAGCAATAAAATAGCTACCTTGCCTGCTTGCTGCTCCTTGTCTAATTCACAAGCTTCATTTACAAAACATCCCAGCCTTTATGCAATCAACCTTTCTGGGGACAGCCTTAACGAAGAAAAATTCATCGACTTTATTCAAGAGCAGTTTTCTATCTATCAAATACCGCCGGAAATAATTTGTTTTGAAATTACCGAAACCGTGGCGATCGCGAATCTCAGCAAAGCAGCCTGCTTAATCTGGAAACTGAAGGAACTCGGCTGCCAGTTTGCCTTGGACGACTTCGGTAGCGGGATGTCTTCTTTTGCTTACCTAAAAAATTTGCCTGTTGACTATATCAAAATAGATGGCAATTTTATTAAAAATCTTGCCGAGAATCCTATTGATATTGTCATGGTGGAAGCTATTACCAAAATTGCCCACGCCATGGGAATTAAAACTATTGCCGAGTATGTGGAAAGTCAAGCAGTTATGGATAAACTCAAGGAACTTGGGGTAGATTACGCTCAAGGTTATTATTTGGGAAAGCCTCAAAGTTGTAATTTTGGCTCTCCTATTGTAGAGGAAGTTTTGGGGGAATTTTCGGTTGATTCTTTGGGTTTTGAGACCAAGTTAGCTTCTTGAATAGTTGACAGTGGTCAGTAGTTATTGGTTATTGGTTATTGGTTATTGGTTGAAAGTTCCCCATTATCAATTCCCTATTGCCAATTCTCATTTACAACTGTCAACTGTCAACTGTCAACTGTCAACTGATATCAGCTTCAATGTACTGACTGTCTAAGAGAAAAGCACCTTTTTCAAAGCGAATGCCCCAATAATTGCCGGGACGCCGATCGATCACAACACCCTGGGCCCCGATCGCAATTACATTCGCAGGCCGCAGCATCGGCATCGGTTCGGCAGTTTTCACGAAAGGTGGCATCGCCACAACTCGGACTTTTTGACCAATGGTAAATTCTTTATCCATAGTTTTTATGTTTTTATTGGCGATCGGCATAACCTAAGCTTAACTGGGAGTGCGATCGATATCTCTGAAATTTCAGACAGTATCTTTCATGCGTTTAGCCAGCAAACAATCCTCAAAGCTAAGAGATTCTTCTTCTAAAAAGCTAGAGATTGCCATTTCGATTGTGGCTTCGAGAGGACATTCAAGTTCAGCGGACTTGGACAAGAGGGCAGCTTTTATATAGTCAGGCAAATAATCGACCAACCGATCAATAGCTTCGGTCGAAAGGTGTTGCGTGGCGATTGTTTGATTCATAAACTCTCTGATTTCAAGTTCAGATTCTTTAGTTACGAGAAAGAATTGGTTGAAAGCCGCCCGCCGGAGTCCGAGAAATGAAAATCAGACTATTCAACTCCAATCCTCTGACTTATAGGTAGAGGTCGCTCTCAAACTGTCAACTGTCAACTGTCAATTGTCAACTGTCAACTGTTGAACGCGCCCCGGTTTGCAATCGGCAAAATTAAGTGCTTCGCTATCGAGGAAGCTAGCAATTGGCCTGGACACAACAATTTCGATCGCATATTCAATTTCACTACTCACGGGCAATCGGGGCTGCACGAATTCGTTCGGGAAGGTATTCTAGGATGGCTTCGGCATCAGCAGCAGATAGTTGTTCGAGAGTTGTCGATCGCATGAGTTTAGCTTTCCGGTGGCACGGGACACTACATGGATTTTGACACCGATCGCGCTACAATTGTCAATCGGGATAAAAACAGCCGATAGGTATGTTATAGAAGAGGTAGGGAATAATTGCTATGGCTACAAGTCGTCGCATTGAGCGCGTAGCTTCAATGATTAAACGGGAAGTCAGCCTGATGTTGCTCAACGGCATTAAGGACGATCGTGTAGGTGCGGGTATGGTTAGCGTTACCGACGTAATTGTTTCCGGAGATCTTCAGCATACAAAGATTTTTGTCAGCATCTACGGTACTGATGAGGCGAAGGCCGAGACTATGGAAGGTTTGAAATCTGCCACTAGCTACGTCCGCAACCAGCTAGGCCACCGGATACAACTGCGCCGGACTCCGGAAGTGGTATTTCTTGAAGATCGTTCTTTGGAACGGGGTGATAAAATGCTGATCTTGCTGAACCAGCTTTCTGCCGATCGCAAACCAGGTATGTTTGACAACGAAGAATTGACGGATGATGGCGAAAAATTGACCAATGATGATGATGATGATGATGATGATGATTTAGAAGAAGACGAGGATTAATCTCAAATCCGGTGGCATTGGAATTATGTAATGCGAGTGTCCAAATCTATGATTCCAATGCCCAATTCCCAATGCCCGATTCCCGATTCCCAATTCCCAATTCCCAATTCCCAATTTCCCATGATTGACAATCTTTCCTTACCCGAACTTGTAGCCCAGATGTTCGTGGTGCGCGCTTCAGGCTACTTGTTTGACCACCAAATTCGCTATCGGGCCTGGGAACCAACGGCCGACAAACTCCGCTATTATCTGGAAAATTTGGGCGTGGGTGGGGTGATTTTGGTCGGGGGAAGTGCTGCGGAATTGGCCGTTCGATCGCACCAATTGCAGTCTTGGGCAAAATTTCCGCTGCTGCTGGCTGCCGATATTGAGGAAGGTGTCGGCCAGCGGTTCGCCGGGGCGACTTGGTTCGGGCCGCCGATGGCTATTGCTGAAATTGCGCGGCACGATGCGGGTAAAGCAGATCGCTATGCGGAACAAATGGGCGCTGTGACTGCGATCGAAGCTAGGGCGATCGGTCTCAATTGGATTCTCGCACCGGTGGTCGATGTTAACAACAATCCTGACAATCCTGTGATTAACGTCCGCGCTTTTGGCGAGACACCGGAAATTGTCAGCAAATTGGCAAGTGCTTTTATTCGCGGCGCAGGCGAACACCCGATTTTGACTACGGCTAAGCATTTTCCCGGCCACGGAGATACGGCGGTTGATTCTCACTTGGAATTGCCGGTTTTGTCGCATTCGCCCGATCGATTGGCCCAGATTGAGTTGCCTCCTTTTGTAGGGGCGATCGCCGCCGGGGTGGATGCTGTGATGAGTGCTCACTTGCTGATTCCGGCTTGGGATGACGAGTTTCCGGCTACTCTTTCTCGCAAAATTTTGATCGGAAAGCTGCGCCAAGAGTTGGGATTTGATGGTTTGATTGTGACTGATGCTTTGGTGATGGGCGCGATCGCCAATAAGTACGGCGCTAATGAAGCTGCTGTTTTGGCGGCTGAGGCTGGTGCTGATGTTTTGCTGATGCCGCTTGACCCGGAAGGGGCGATTCTGGCTGTCTGCGAAGCTGTCACTCAAGGGCGACTCGATATATCACAAATCAAAGAGTCTGTCAAGAGAATTTGGAAAGCGAAAATTAAGGTGGGTTTGTCGATCGACCAAACAGCCACAAATCCCAAATTCGACCCGCCTCAACCGCCTCTGAGCAAGGGGGGTAGTTCTAGCGACTTAATTTTGCTGGCAACAGCAGAGGCAAGGGCGACGGCTGCCGATATTTTGCGAGATTCTTTAAAATTTGGTGGCGCTTTGCCTTTAGTGGCTAAAAAAACCTCGGAAAAGCAAATTTTGCGGAATTTGATTGTTGTAGATGATGTTTTGGGTTGCGAGTTTTTGGGAAAACACACCCCGGCGATCGCGATTCCCGAACAGTTTGGTTACGAATTGCAACTAATTGACGATCGGACAGGCGATTTGAGTCATAATTCAAGCGCAGAGCATTTTTCTCCGACACTGCTGCAAATTTTCATTCGGGGCAATTGCTTCCGAGGTAGTGCAGGGTTAACCCAAGCGGCTCAAGATTGGTTTAAAAATTTATTAAAGACGGGAGAACTGCAAGCTGTGGTAGTTTACGGAAGCCCCTACGTTTTAGAACAATTTTTGCCACACTTGCCTCCGACTATTCCTTATATATTTTGTTTCGGACAAATGCCCGCAGCGCAATCTCTCACTGTAGAGTTGCTATTCGGCATTAACAAAACGGGCAATGCTTGATCTGCCAGACTGCCAAGTCTTTCCTTGGCTTCACCAGCACTTAAATCGATCCACCCGGTTTCTGTCAGAAATTTTGCTTTTGCGGCGCAGCATCCAGAAACCGGGAATCTGTCGCAACTTTCTAAGTCCTGAATAAAGCTTTGCCGTAGATTCGCCTCTTAGCCTGCAACATCTGCCACCCCTCAAAATCCCCAGGCAGATCCCATTGCTCCCTCATCATCTCTATAAGTTTTTCAAATTAATCGGCAAACAGTATCTCAGTATACAGAAAAAAATTTAACTTCCATAATCCTAAGTTTGGATTATATTATTAACAGGGCCATAATTTTTTAGTAGTAAAACCTTGAGGGCGCATTATGATTCAGTCAACTATCAGAATCCAATACTCTTTAGATGTTATCCAAGACGAAGCACGCCACCTCGTCCATGAAGGCGTACTCAGCAGGCAACAGCCTATTTACACACTGTGTCAGTTCATTCCGCCCCGAGAATGGGCTTGCGTAGAAGGAGAATTGGAAAAATGCGATTTCTTGTTGCGCGATCGCATCGCCGACTTAATCGGTACTGAAAACTGGGATAACGACTAAAGTTTAGTTCTCTTCAATAAGTTGTTTCCAACTAAACTCCGGCTGTGTTAAAGATGCTTAATTCTTTAATCATGGGAATTTTCGGCGCGCAAATTTTCCAATTCGGCCCTCAGCGCTGCCATCTGTGCAGTTAATTCTTGAATCTCTAGTTTTACATCAGGCTGTACAACCAACTCGGGAGGAGTGTCAGTTGCTGTATCCGATTGCTGTGTCGATCCGGATTCCTCGCTGCGTGCATTCTCCCGATCGCCTGGTTGAGAGAAAATAGTATCGACAAAATTACGGGCTTCTCGATCGGTCATTTCTCCTTTTTCCAACAACTCCGAAGCTAGTGGACTTAAATCCGACTGACGAAGTTTGTCCAGATTTTCTTCTCGCTTCTGAGGATCTTGCAATGTCTCAAGTAAAAAGGAAGTTGCACCTAAAGTTAGGTGAAATCCAGTTTGCAGCATTTGAGGCAGGTTATCGGGATTCATCTAAGAAATGCCGCTAGAAAGTTTTTCGGAGTTTTTGGTTCGCCAGTTAATCCCTATGCGGCGGGATTGCCGCTTTTCGAGCGCAGATGCGAAGTTGTTGGTCGCGATGCCCGTTCACAAAAGTACGCCTTTAGGGGGATGATTTTTTTTCGCAATACAATCATTCTATCATTACTGCGTAAATTCCGAAACGTCAAGTGTAAAGTTTTGTGAAGAAGACTGACACCTAGCCTGTGGATGGAACAGTCGAGCGATTTGAGATTTGAGATTTGAGATTTGAGATGGAACAGGAGTTAGGGAGTGCGATCGCCCAAAGCCGGGGCTAGAAACCGGGTTTCTGAGAAAAATTTGCAACGAGAAACGAGAAATATTCGTAGAAACCGGGTTTCTGAGGTTGCAAGTGCATAAATCAAATCTATTTTGATCTTTGAGATTTAATGCGGTTAGGGATACAGCGCCTCGCCGGTGGATGGGTCAAAAATAAATAGTCGATCGAAGTCAAGCTGTACCGTCAGCCGATCGCCCGGACGCAAGCGAACACCCGCCGGTACTTGTAACTGTACAGTAGTTTCAGCACCCAACGCAGGTAAACTCGCCCGGATTAAAATTTCTCGCCCCAGAGGTTCCACTACTTTTACCTCTACATCGAGAGGGACTTTTTCTAAAGCCCAAATATCCCTATTGAAATCATCCTCTTCTGCTGTTTGTGGCGTAAAGATTTCTATACTTTCTGGACGAATTCCCAAATCAAATGCTTGTCCTTCTTTCGCCTGCAATCTTTTATGAATCGAGGGCGGACAGGCTAAAGATTGACTTCCTACCTGAAAAGATTCGTTAGCATAAATTGCAGGTAAAATGTTCATAGCAGGATTGCCTAAAAATGTGGCAACCATCCGGTTAGCCGGTTTAGCGTAAATGCTTTGCGGGTCTCCGATTTGCTGAATTTTGCCTCCATTTAAAACTACAATTTTATCAGCTAAAGTCATCGCTTCCACTTGGTCGTGGGTGACATAAACTGTGGTAATTCCCAGCCTTTGATGGAGTTGTTTGAGTTCGGCCCTAGTGTCGTCTCGCAGTTGGGCGTCGAGGTTAGAAAGCGGTTCGTCTAAAAGGAATACTTTGGGCTCGCGGGCGATCGCCCTTCCGAGTGCTACCCGCTGCTGCTGTCCGCCTGATAGCTGTTTCGGCTTGCGGTTGAGGAGGTGATCGATCGAAAGCGATCGGGCTACAATTTCGATTCGTGCTTGAATTTTACTCTGATCGACATTCCGCATCCGCAATCCAAAAGCCAAATTTTCGGCGACTGTCATGTGCGGGTAAAGCGCATAATTTTGAAACACCATTGCGACATCGCGCTGTCTCGCCGGAATGTTATTAACTAAATTATCTCCAATATAAAGATTGCCAGAAGTTGCAGTTTCCAAACCAGCAATTGTCCGCATAATTGTAGACTTTCCGCAGCCGGATGGCCCGACTAACACCCAAAATTCTCCATCCGGGATTTTGAAACTGATGTTTTCAATCGCGGTGACATTTTGGTAGCGTCTGGTAATATTTTCTAAGCGAACATTTGCCATTGTTATTTGTTAGTAGTTATTAGTTATTTGTTAGAATTGTAGGGTGCGTCAGACGAAGTTATACAATGATTATCTAGGGTTTCAGATCTGACGCACCTTACCATATGTGCCAGTTGGTCTTAGTCCTATAGCTTTTACCTTTTGTCTTCGGAAAGCTTGTTTAATTCTAAAACTGTGCGGTCTAATTCTTCAACGATCGGCGTTAATTCAGCTTGGCGGAATGCTACTACCAAAGCATTATAATACCAAAGAGTACCATCTTTTTTGCCTTTGAAGCGCTCCCAAACTAAGTCTCCTAATTCACGGTAATCTTTCAGGATCGATCGCACATTATAAAGTTTATCAGCCGCCGAGACCAATCTGACGGAGTGGGAAGCTTGAGGAATGCGATCGATATAAGCTTGTTTGCGATCGCGCCAAGGGGGTTTGGGCGTCGCGTCGCTGTCGGTACAGCCGTCTACAATTGCTGTCACAGTATCGCCAAAGCGGCTGCGGATGGCTTCGCGGGTAGGCGGGCCACCTCGATCTTCGATCGCATCATGAAGCAAAGCTGCGATCGCCTCATCTTCCGAAGCCCCGTATTCCAAAGCTATACTAGCAGTACCCAACAAATGAGCGATATAGGGAACGCCGGAACCTTTGCGGATTTGAGTTGCGTGCAATTCTGCGGCATAGGTGAGGGCTTCAGAAAAACGGTTTGATAGTATCATAGAAGTTACCTTATTTAATCCAGTCATCAAAGGCTAATCTCCTGTAAACTTAAAATATTCAAAGAGAGGTTGCGATCGTGACAGCTACTACAACTATACCTAAAAATGCCGACCAAAAATTAGATACAGAACCGCCGTCAAAATCAGTAAATACAGCAGAAAATCAGCCAAAATCAGACTCCCATAAAGTCATACCTCTAGAAAAGTTTTTAGTCAGACCTCGTGATAAAATGGAGTGGGTTGACGGCAACTTAGTAGAGAAAACAGGAATGACATTCAAACACGGTCTCGCTCAAGTTAATCTAGCTACTGACTGGAGAAATTATAAAAATTCCAGCGGACAGGGAGGAGAAGTTATTACCGAAATACTTTGCTACACTGGCAAAAATGGTCTCCGTCCCGATGTCGCTTACATCACTCCTGAACTTTTGCCACCATCAGGAAATTTTACATCATTTTCCCAAAGCTTCCCACTCATTGCAGAAATTGCATCTCCTGAAGATAGTGCCGAAGAGTTATTTGCAAAAGGTCAAGAATATTTGGCATCGGGATGTTTAGAAGTTTGGTTGCTGTTTCCTGAAGCGAGATTGATATTTGTAAATGCAGGGGAACGCTGGCTGTTGTTTAACGCAGATGAAGTTGTTAACACTCAAAGGGTACTTGTAGGTTTTAGCGTAGCTGTCAGTGAACTACTCATTTAAAAAAACTTAAATTGTTTTGCTAAATATTCAGATTTTATTGAAATTAATGATTGCTTAATCTCTCTCTTCTCCTCCTCTGCACCCTCTGCACCCTCTACCATGCGGTTCATTCATAAAAATCTTGGTAAAATTTTAGCAAAAATGTCCTCAAAGTTTGTTAAGCTGTTCTAGCAGTTTTTTTTGACCACAGTAATGAGTCAGCAGGCAACCCTATTCCAGTACAAACCACTACACAAGCCAAATCAACTGATTTGCGGAACTGGTCAAACCGCTGTAGTGACTGGGTGGACTGTAAAGCAAGCGATCGCCAAACGCCTTGACCCCCATGAGTTTGCTGTGATTGGACAGTTGTACAGTTCAACTCGTGGAATTAGCTTTCTGATTCGGAATCTTTTATTCAATCCCCATGTCCGCTTTTTAGTAATAATGAACGCTACAAAAGAAGACCTCAATGCTGGTGGATGTAAGTGCCTGCTGGACTTCTTCCGTAATGGGTTTACAGAAGGAACCAGTGATACCGGACGAAAATGTTGGGTGATTAAATCTCCCATTACTGGGTATATTGATATTGAAATTCCAGCTAATGCTTTGGAACAATTACGACAATCTATAGAAGAACCTGTAGAAGCAAAATCCATTTCTGAAGCTGTAGCCTCTGTCAAGTCTTATTCACAACAGAACATACTTGAACCCTGGGGTAATTACTTAGAATTTCCTATCTCTGAAATCGTTCCTACTATTCAACCTGGACCGCGTTACGGTCATCGGATAGAAGGAACAACTATTGCAGAAACTTGGGTTAAAATTATTCATCGCATCAAAACAACAGGTACAATTCGACCGACTGGCTACGATGGCAAATGGCAAGAATTAATTGATTTAATAGCTGTGGTGAAAAATGAGCCACCAGGCTTTTATTTCCCGGAACCAAATTATCTGCCCATTGATCGTCCTTTTGTTCAAGAATACACTTCACAAATATTAGATGATTCAGTGAAACGAGAAGGTGTTAAATACACTTATGGGCAGCGTCTTCGTTCTTGGTTTGGTGGACGCGACCAGATTGAACAAGTTATTAATAAATTAATAGGTGAGATTGACGCTGCTAGTGCAGTTATGTCGCTGTGGGATGTAGCCGATCACGATTCAGGTGGTAGTCCATGCCTTAACCATATCTGGCTAAGAGTTGTGGATAACGAACTGTCAATGACTGCTACTTTCCGCAGTAACGATATGTTTAGCGCTTGGCCCGCTAACGCTATAGGATTGCGAAAATTGCAAGAACATATTCGAGACGCGATCGCTCAGCGATCGGAGTACGATCTAAAGATGGGTCCACTGATTACCATTAGTCAGAGTGCCCATATCTACGATGATACTTTCGATTCAGTTGACCGGATTATCAACCAGCACTACCAAAAAATTGTTGATACAGAACGTAGGCGTTGTTTTGATCCAAGTTATTCTGATTGCGATCCAGTCGGAAACTTCTTAATTAAAGTGGAGGATAAAGCAATAGTTGTTTCCCAAACAACTCCTGGCAGTGGCGAGATTACCAAGCATTATAGTGGCAGAGATCCTCTCAAGCTATTACGAGAAATTTGTGCTAATTCTCCGGCAATACAGCCCGAACATTCAGGTTACTTAGGGCTAGAAATCCAGAAGGCTTTTGGCTGCATTGCAACTGGCAAAAAATATATTCAGGATCAATAAATCTAAGCGTCGTAAAGTTAAAGTATAGGAAATAGTTTATGTCAGTTCTAAGCGAGTGGGATATTATCAATGAGCTAGGTAGAGGGATATTTATTTATCCTTTTAAAGGGAAAGAACATAGCATCAGAGGTTGCTGTTTACGCCTAACGGCAAGTGAATATGCTTATACATTTAACATAGATCAACAGACTCAACAGAAACAAACCTTGCTTTTAAAAGATCGGCAGGATAATAAACTTATTAAAATTCCCAGCCGAAAAACGGCTATAATATGGACTAATGAGTCAGTGTTTGTTAGCAATTATTTATGTGGAGCAATTCATTCACAAGTAAAATTAGTATCACAGGGAATAGGACATCTTGGAACAAGAGTTAATCCTAATTATGGAGGTGTTATGGCTATAGCTCTTCATAATTTATCAGACAACGATATACAGATTAAAGTAGGTGATACTATTGCATATTTAAGAATTCATAGGTTGAGTTCAAAATCTTCTTTTTCTTCGGCGTATAGAGACGATCCTGGCAAGCTTCATGATGCTATTCCTGAAGACTATCCAACACCGCCGGAACTTAGAAGCTGGTTAAACGATTCACAAAATCTGTGGAGAAAAGGAGATAAAAATGATATTTTAAAAGCGTTAGAGCAATCCTCTGAATATAAAAAAGCCAAGGATGAGCTTAAACAGAAATCTATTCGCTACCGTTTAGTTTTTAAGTATTTGCCACAGTGGGAACCGATGGTTTGGGCTACGATTGTCGCGGCATTAGCAGCAATTGGGGGGGCAATTGGGACATGGGTAGCAGTTTTGAGACCTTCTTCACCACCTTCTTTTGATCCAACACCAATCATCACACCAAAGACACAAATAGCACCCACCCCTAAAGCAACCTCTGTTCCAAAATAATACTGTTGAGAAAGCGTAAATATCAATGAACAAAGTATATATATCTGGTGCTTTAACAGGAATTGAGAAACCAGCAGAAGTCAAGACTTTTTATGAAGCCATTGGTTTGCTTTGCCAGGAAATAGGTTTTCAAGCGTATGTTCCACATATGTATACCGATCCTATCAATAACCCTGATGTTAGTCCTAGCCAAGTATTTGAAAGAGACAAGCATCAGGTAAGTACATCAGATTTAGTTATTGCTTATCTTGGTTCCTTCTCTTTTGGTGTGGGAATGGAGCTAGCTTATGCTGAAACGAATAACATTCCTATTGTGATTATTTATGAAAAAGATAAAGTTATATCAAGATTTCCACTTGGTATCCCTACACTAATTGCTGAAGTTCAATTCCAGACTTATGAAGATGCTTTGAACCAACTCAAAAACGTTTTGGAACAGAAAAAAATACAGCAGCTTATGAAGAAAACTTATCAAAGACCAAATTGGGACGAATACTTTTTAATGTTGGCAAAATTGGCCGCGACTCGATCGACTTGTCTGGCTTTTCCCGTCGGCGCGGTAATCGCTAAAAACAGGCAAGTTTTAGCTACGGGTTACAACGGTTCCCCCTCAGGTACGGTACACTGCACGGCTCAAGGCTTCTGCTATCCGGGTTTGAGCAGTTGCGACGCTAGCAAAACTTTGCCGTCGCGGGCGGTTCACGCTGAAGCAAATGCGATCGCCACTGCTGCCAAACACGGGATATCTACGGCTGGGGCTAGTATTTACGTGACTTTAGAACCCTGCATTTATTGTTTGAAATTAATTATTTCCGCCGGCATTCGCGAAGTATTTTACGAAACTGTTTTTAACAGCGGAGAAAAAGCTGAGTTGAGAGATTCTTTTATTGCCGATGGTATTGTTGAATTCAAACAAATTAAGCTATCTGAAAGTACAGCAAAAAGATCGGCTTCATTTCTGCTGAATGCTACATCTGTGCCTAAAGACGATCGACCATTTGGTTAGTAGTGAGGACTTTAGTCCACAGAAATCAGGACTAAAGTCCGAAGGATTAAACCTTCTCTCTTGGGTTAGTAGTGAGGACTTTAGTCCGCCGAAATCAGGACTAAAGTCCTCACTACTAACCTTCTCTCTTGGGTTAGTAGTGAGGACTTTAGTTCGCATCCAATCAGGACTAAAGTCCTCACTACTAACCAGATCAATCAAACTCATTGACAGCTTGCAAATAGTCGATCGCCGCATCTATCCTCGAACTATACTTAAAAGCAAACTGATCGAACCAATATCTCTCATCGGAATTTTTATCTAAATTTTTCAGCCAAACCTGAGCTTGCCTGACTTTTTGCCTGTGGGTTTGTACATCTAACTCTGACGGCACAATTTTTTCTGGGGGTTTCGGCGTTAGTGCAGTCACTTCCTGAGGTTTATTTTCTGGTGCGTGCAGAGGCTGAAGCGGTTCCTGTGCAGCCACTTCCCAAGCTTTATTTTGTGCTGCGTATTCAGCCTTAATTTCAGCTAAATCTTTGTCAAGATTACCAGGATACTTAATATCTGCTGTTTTAAATGTTTGATTTGACGGTGCTGCTGCTGGTTGGGAAAGCGGTTGTGCTTCCACTGGCGGCTGACTTGGCACGTCGCGATTTTTTTGAGATGCTTGATATTCTGCCCTAAGTTCAGCTAACAAGCGATCGATCGATTCCATGACTTAAAACCCCCTTTAAAAAATCCTGCCCAAAAACCAGGCACAAATATAATCTCGCAAACAACGCGCAGCCTCCTCAATCAGTTATTGCATTCAGCAATACTTCCGTCAGGGTCATTCCTTCGATATCATCCATCGTCACTGTATCAACGATATCGAATTTAGCCCCAGCGCTTTGCAGTTCGTCATCCAATATCTTGAGAAACTTAGTCGCTTCCGGGGCATTCCCTACCTGAATGAAGGAAATCGCCAGCTCTTCATCTCGATCGAGCTTCCGCGATGCCTCTATAATCGTTTTCATCACTTCTTTGCGATCGTCCGGTTCGCCGTCCGTCACCACTAATATGGTTTCGCCATTTGGCTTCGTCTTACCGGATGCTTTGCGCTGAAAATAATTGTTGAGAGAATCTAGCAGCACCGCAGCCAAATTTGTAGTCCCGGAAGGTTCGTTTTCTTGGAAGATTTGCACTACTTTAGCTGATGTTACATTCTCGTAGCGTTTGAAGCGACCAGAAAAAACGTAAACCGTGATGCCGTCTGGGTCAAGTTCTTCGCATTTATTCGCCAGTGCGACAGTCGATTCTTGCATCAGCGCCCACCGACTTTTTCCCCCCATCTGGTCTTTGGTGTACATACTGCCGCTTTTGTCAATGATGATGGTGTAATCGCGGTTCTGAAGCATACTTTTTTTCCTGTTAATTAAGAAGTTTTTCCCAAAAAGAGCAAAACCAGCGAGCCGAAGCGGTTGAGCTTGATTTTGCTCGCTGCGTTTTTTAGTTGATTTGCGATCGCAAATACCCGAATTTAAGCTGCAACTAAAGCGTTTTTAAGTGGCTTCCAGCTAAAAGCTCGATCGCCCCCCATCTCTACTGCTATTTTAACTCGCGGCTCTAGCGTCGGCAAAACAGTCAAATACTCAACTTCCTGACTCGACAAAACTTGCCCTTCAATAATCCAAAGCACCAGTCCTTTTGATTTCGGCGGCAAATTATCTAATTGAGTTTGCAACATCGGAGGTACGTAGTAGGTGTAACCCACAGCCCCTTCATTCCCAGTAGTTTTCTTGCCCAAATGCGGCGGCCGCACCCCGTGAACTCCGGTCAAATACATTGCCAAATCGCCCAAACCCCGCGCCGTAATCGTGTACGCACCGTAGCCGGCAGCCCGCAGCCGTCGCAGGTAACGGCCCTCAAATCCTCCCTCTAAAGGAACGTACAGGGCTAGCGACCCCGACTTTTCCAAATCCCGAATCATATCCGCACCAGTTGTAATCAGTCCCATAAATTTGTCTAGCCTGCTGTTTTAAATTTGGTCGATCGCCCGTTGCGAGCTTAAAGTATTATAAATGCTAAAGCTGAGGCGACAAAGTTATCAAATAGGCCTTGACAAATAGCAAACACTTCATGTACTATTGTGAACTGGCGCTGTCAAAGGATACTGAGTAGCTTGCTATCCAAGTCCTAGCCCAAATAAGCAAGACCGAAATCAAAGTCGGAGATCGAACAGGTAAAAAACCTAGAATCTCAACCCTTGCAAGACTTCCACAAGCTCGCTCCCAAATTTAAAACTCAAATTTTAAACACCGAGGAAGGCTGTTGGTTGATAACAGTTAATTGCAGGAACACTGAAATAGATGTTTCTGCACAAGAGCAAGCGGATTGACGTAAACTTCGCAATCCGAAACCTCTTGCGTAAATAAAAGGAAAAAAATCCGTGTCTGTAGGCATTCTTGGCACTAAACTAGGCATGACTCAAGTGTTTGACGCCGAAGGGAGAGCAATCCCCGTCACCGTCATACAAGCAGGGCCTTGTACAGTAACTCAAATCAAAACTAAACAAACTGATGGCTACACTGCCATTCAGATTGGATACGAAGAAGTAAAACCAAAGGCTCTCAACAAGCCAGAATTGGGACACCTTGCCAAGTCGGGGGCGAATCCATTGCGCCACTTGCACGAATACCGCTTGGAAGATACCAGTTCCTTTGAATTAGGCCAACAAGTAAAAGCAGACGCTTTTACACCGGGACAAATCGTAGATGTGATCGGTACCAGCATCGGTAAAGGTTTTGCAGGCTTTCAAAAGCGCCACAACTTCAAACGCGGCCCCATGTCTCACGGTTCTAAGAATCACCGCGAACCTGGATCGATCGGACCTGGAACCACTCCCGGACGCGTCTATCCCGGTAAAAGAATGGCAGGACGCATGGGCAACGTTCAAGTTACCGTCCGCAAACTGACAATTGTCCGGGTGGATGCAGAGCAGAATTTGTTGCTGATCAAGGGAGCAGTTCCCGGAAAAGCTGGCGCCTTAGTCAATGTTGTTCCTGAGAAAAAAGTTGGGTGGTAGTTATTGGTTATTGGTTATTTGTTATTGGTTATTTGTTATTAGCAACAACTAACAACTGACAATCAACAAATAACAACCAACAACTGACAATCAACAAATAATAACAGACAACTAACAACAGACAAAGGACAAAAGATATGGTTAACTGTGTAGTGCGAAATTGGCAAGGCGAAGAAGTTGGAGAAACAACTTTAGAGCTTCGCGTAGCCAAAGAAGAAAATGCGTCTCACATCGTTCACAGAGCCTTGAGACGGCAAATGGTCAACGCCCGTCAAGGGAATGCTTGCACCAAAACTCGATCGGAAGTTAGAGGCGGCGGCCGCAAACCCTGGCGTCAAAAAGGCACAGGTCGAGCCAGAGCAGGTTCGATCCGTTCTCCGCTGTGGCGGGGCGGCGGTGTCATCTTCGGGCCGAAGCCGAGAGACTTTGAAGTCAAAATGAACAAAAAAGAACGCCGTCTCGCTTTGCGGACAGCATTCTTCAGTCGTACCGAAGACATCATTGTGGTTGAAGAATTTGCAGAGCAATTTCCGAGACCGAAAAGCAAAGAATTGCTAAGTGCGATCGCCCGTTGGGGTATCGACGCCCATAAAAAAGTTCTGTTAATCTTGCCAGAACCGCAACTCAACGTTTACCTGTCAGGACGCAACATCGAATTAGTCAACGTCATCTTGGCAACTTCTCTGAATGTTTACGACGTTCTCGCGGCTGACAAAATAATCGTCACCTCTACAGCCATAGCAAAAATTCAGGAGATTTACGGTGAGTAAAATCGACCCCCGCGACTACGCAGATTTGATCCAGCGTCCGATTCTCACCGAGAAAGCTACCCGAATGATGGAATTAAATCAATTCACATTTGACGTAGCACCAAAAGCGACCAAGCCTCAAATCAAAGCTGCAATCGAAGAACTATTTAAGGTCAAAGTCATTGGCGTCAACACCCAAAACCCGCCGCGCAAAAAGCGCCGAGTAGGTAAATTCGTCGGCTTTAAACCTTGCTACAAGCGAGCAACAGTAACTCTGCTAGACGGAGACTCGATCCGCAAACTCCTATTCCCAGAAGTTTAGCCAATTTTGGATTTTAGATTTTAGATTTTAGATTCCAGTTAACTGATGCAAACTTCCCATCCAGGAAACTCGCAAGTTAACTTAATCCCAAATCTAAAATCCAAAACTGTCAAGTCCAAAATCCCAAGTCTAAAATCTAAAATCTAAAAGCGATTATGGGCATTCGTTCTTACCGACCTTATACCTCCAGCACCCGGGAACATACCGTCTCGGACTTCGCTGAGATTACCAAATCAGAGCCTGAAAAGTCTCTAACCGCCAACAAGCACACCAAACAAGGCCGCAACAACCGAGGCGTCATTACCTGCCGCCACCGGGGAGGCGGTCACAAACGGCTTTATAGAACGATCGACTTCCGCCGCGACAAACACAGCATTCCTGCTACCGTCAAGGCGATCGAATATGACCCCAACCGCAACGCCCGGATCGCCCTTTTGTTCTACAAAGACGGCGAAAAACGGTACATCCTGCACCCGCTCAACTTAAACGTCGGTACAGTAATTGTCTCAGGCCCAGACGCGCCGATCGAAATTGGCAACGCCCTACCCCTGAAGAACATTCCCCTCGGTACCAGCGTCCACAACGTCGAGCTAGTACCAGGAAAAGGCGGACAAATCGTCCGTTCCGCAGGCTCCAGCGCTCAGCTAATGGCAAAAGAAGGTAGCTACGTCACCCTCAAACTGCCATCCGGCGAACAACGGAAAGTCCGCGCCGACTGCTACGCTACGATCGGTCAAGTTGGCAACACAGACGCCAGAAACATCAGCCTCGGTAAAGCAGGCCGTACCCGCTGGAAAGGTCGCAGACCAACCGTTCGCGGTAGCGTCATGAACCCGGTGGATCACCCGCACGGTGGTGGCGAAGGCAGAGCGCCCATCGGGCGTCCGGGGCCTATGACTCCTTGGGGCAAACCAGCATTGGGTGCCAAAACTCGACGCAAAAACAAGCGCAGCGACGATTTAATTGTGCGCCGCCGTCGCAAATCTTCCAAGCGCGGCAAGGGCGGCAGACAAAGTTAATGGAAGAAGGAAGAAGGAAGAAGGAAGAAGGAAGAAGGAAGGAAGAATGGAAAAAAATGTTTTACCTTTTCTAATTCCCAATTCCCAATTCCTAATTCCCAATTCCCAATTCCCAATTCCCAATTCCCAATTCCCAAAATTATGTCTCGATCGTTAAAAAAAGGCCCATTTGTCGCAGACCACCTGATGACAAAGATCGAAAAACTCAACGCCGCAGGTCAAAAACAAGTAATTAAAACTTGGTCGCGATCTTCCACAATCCTGCCTCAAATGGTAGGCCACACGATCGCAGTTCACAACGGCAGACAGCACGTTCCCGTCTACCTGACAGACCAAATGGTAGGTCACAAACTCGGAGAATTTTCCCCCACTCGCACCTTTAGAGGTCACGCGAAAAGTGGTGATAAAAAGGCGAAAAGATAGCCAAATTAGGTGACAGGTAATAGGTAATCGAAATTTTTTCATTCAATTACCAATTACCTTTTTCCCAATTGCCAATTACCTACTTACCCAAATCGAAATGGTTATAGATACCACATCCGAAATTAAGGCGATCGCCCGTTATATCCGGACATCGCCCTTCAAAGTGCGCCGAGTCCTCGACCAAATTCGCGGCAAAAGCTACCAAGAAGCGCTGATTTTACTCGAATTCATGCCCTACCGCGCCTGCGAACCAATCGTTAAAGTTTTGCGATCGGCAGTAGCCAACGCCGAACACAACGCAGGATTAGACAAAACCAAGCTCGTAGTTTCTCAAGCTTACGCAGACCAAGGCCCAGTCCTCAAACGCTTTAGACCCCGCGCTCAAGGTCGCGCCTACCAAATCCGCAAGCCAACTTGCCACATTACGGTAATAGTTGCTCCGCTCTTAGAAGACTAAACCACGGAAAAACGTAATAGGTAATAAACAGCTTAAAGTTGACCAAAAATCGGTAATCACCAATTACCAATTACCAGTTACCAATTACCAATTACCAATTAACTCATCAAATATTATGGGCCAAAAAATACATCCAATTGGTTTTCGTCTAGGCATTACCCAAGAGCACCGCTCTCGCTGGTTTGCTGACCCGAAAAACTATCCAGAACTCTTGCAAGAAGACTTCAAAATTCGCAAGTACGTCCGCAAAACCCTCAGCAATGCCGGCATTTCCTCGGTCAGAATTGAGCGCAAAGCCGATCAAATCGACCTAGAAGTCTTCACCGCCAGACCAGGCGTTGTCGTAGGCCGCGGCGGAGCAGGTATCGAAACTTTGCGCGTCGGTTTGCAGCAGCAACTTGGCAACAACCGCCAAATTCGCATCAACGTCGTTGAAGTTCAGCGCGTAGACGCCGATGCCACACTGATCGCAGAATATATCGCCCAGCAACTAGAACGGCGCGTATCCTTCCGCCGAGTAGTTCGCCAAGCAATCACCCGCGCTCAAAAAGTCGGCATTCAAGGCATCAAAATTCAAGTTAGCGGACGCCTCAACGGCGCAGAAATTGCCCGTACCGAATGGACGCGCGAAGGCCGAGTCCCCTTGCACACTCTGCGAGCCGACATCGACTATTCCTACTGCACCGCTCAAACAATCTACGGTATTCTCGGGATTAAAGTTTGGGTTTTCAAAGGCGAAATTATTCCCGGACAGGAACAAGAAGCCGCACCAAATGCAGCCGTGCCTCGTACCAAACAAAAGCGCCGCCGTCAGAACTTTGAAGATCGATCGAACGAAGGCTAGTTAGTTGACAGTTGACAGTTGACAGTTGACAGTTGGAAGTTGATATTTAGCAGTTGATATTTGGCAGCAGTAACCAGTTACCGATTACCAATTACCGATTACCAATTACCAATTACCAATTACCGATTACCAATTCCCAATTCCCAATTCCCAATTCCCTCAGTCATGTTAAGCCCTAAAAGAACCAAATTCCGCAAACAACAGCGCGGGCGAATGAGCGGTATTTCCACCCGCGGCAGCTCAGTTAGCTTTGGCGAATTTGCCCTGCAAGCCGTCGAGCCAGCCTGGATTACTTCCCGCCAAATAGAAGCCGGACGGCGCGCCATGACCCGCTATATCCGCCGGGGCGGCAAAATCTGGATTCGCATTTTCCCCGACAAACCAGTCACCCAGCGCGCAGCAGAAACCCGGATGGGTTCTGGTAAAGGCGCACCGGAGTTTTGGGTAGCGGTCGTCAAACCCGGTCGGATCATGTTTGAAATTGGTGGTGTCAGCGAAGAAATTGCCCGCGAAGCAATGCGTTTGGCATCTTTCAAATTACCGATTAAAACCAAGTTCATCACCCGCGAAGAAAGCCCGTCATAGTGGCGATCGAAGGTAGAATTGAGTCTGCATTCGTCAGAAATTTAAAATCTGGCACGTACAAATTTTTTTCCCTTCGGTCTTCAGCATCAGAAAGAATTCTGTCTTCACTAGACCGCTACTAGACCGCTAACGATAAAGCACACAATTATGTCTTTGACCAAGATTAAAGAAGCTAGAGAATTAAGCGATGCAGCAGTAGCAGAGCAAATTTTAGCCGTCAAGCGCCAACTAATGGACTTGCGACTTCAGCAAGCTACCGGCCGCATGGAAAAGCCTCACCTGTTCAAGCACGCCAAACACCGGCTGGCTCAATTAATGACAGTTGAACGCGAACGCCAAATCGCTGCTGAGGCAGCTCTCAAG
Organism: Microcoleus sp. CAWBG58; assembly: GCF_020883045.1. NCBI lineage: Bacteria > Bacillati > Cyanobacteriota > Cyanophyceae > Oscillatoriales > Microcoleaceae > Microcoleus > Microcoleus sp. CAWBG58. The sequence continues at coordinate 24,196 of NZ_JAHRFA010000027.1, forward strand.
TCTGCTCCCACCGCAGTCAGCGAGTAGCGAGCAGCAGCCGAGCCGAGGTTCGCACAGCAGTTCAAAAAAACTCAATTGCACAACAACAATAGGTAGGTATGGCAGTTAAAGAACGAGTTGGCGTAGTAGTCAGCGACAAAATGGATAAAACCGTCGTGGTAGCGATCGAAAACCGCTCCTCCCACACCAAATACGGCAAAATCGTAGTCCGCACCAAGCGCTACAAAGCTCACGACGAAGAAAATAAGTGCAAATCGGGCGATCGCGTCCGCATCACTGAAACTCGCCCTCTGAGCAAAACCAAACGCTGGACGGTTGCTGAAATTTTCGGTGCGAAAAATGGCTAGCAGTTAATTTCTAATTGCTCGAAAGTGCGATCGGCTTTCTCGATCTATTAGCAGCAATTAGCACTTAGCAGTTAGCAAGCATCAAATTACCTTTTCCCAAATCACCATGATTCAACCCCAGACATACCTCAATGTCGCCGACAATAGCGGAGCCCGCAAGCTCATGTGCATCCGCGTATTGGGAGGTGGCAACCGCCGTTACGGTGGAGTCGGCGATGTCATCATTGCCGTCGTCAAAGACGCCATCCCCAATATGGCAGTCAAAAAATCCGATGTCGTCAGAGCAGTTATTGTCAGAACCCGCAAAGCCTTGCGTCGTGACAGCGGCATGAGCATTCGTTTTGACGACAACGCCGCCGTGATCATCAATCCCGAAGGCAACCCCAAAGGCACTCGCGTTTTCGGCCCAGTAGCCCGCGAACTCCGCGACAAAAACTTTACTAAAATCGTTTCCTTAGCCCCAGAGGTACTTTAAAATGTACGGAAAAAAGGGTAAACCAACTAGCGAACCGCAGCGCTACAGAATGCACGTCAAAGCAGGCGACACCGTGCAAATAATTACTGGCAAAGAGAAAGGAAAAGTCGGAGAAATCTTAAAGACATATCCTAAAGTCAGCAAAGTAATTGTTAAAGGCGTAAATATCCGAACCAAGCACGTCAAACCCCAACAAGAAGGGGAATCGGGAAAAATCGTCACCTTTGAGGCTCCCATTCACAGCTCAAATGTGATGCACTATTCCGAAAAAGAGAAAGTCGCCAGCCGCGTCTGCTATACATTTAGTGAAGACGGTCGCAAACTGCGACAACTCAAAAAAACCGGAGAAATCCTCGATAATTAGTTATTGGTTATTGGTTATTGGTTATTGGCAACAAATAACACCTAACAAATAACAACTAACAACTGACAAAGAACAATTCCCTGACCAAGCCCAGGGACAGTTAACGAAACACAAAAACTATGCCGGACAAACTCAAAGTTCTTTATCAAGGTAAAATCGTTCCCACACTGATGGATCAGTTTAAATATACTAATATCCATCAGGTTCCCAAACTTATCAAAGTTACCGTTAACCGCGGTTTGGGAGAAGCTTCTCAAAATGCTAAGGCACTGGATTCGTCGCTGAATGAAATTGCCATCATCACCGGGCAAAAACCAGTGGTGACGCGGGCGAAAAAAGCGATCGCAGGCTTCAAAATCCGCAAAGGAGTACCAGTCGGCGTGATGGTGACGCTGCGCGGCGATCGAATGTACGATTTTCTCGATCGGCTGATCAACCTCGCACTCCCACGCATCCGCGACTTCCGCGGCATCAGTCCCAAAAGCTTTGACGGGCGCGGCAACTACAGCTTGGGTCTGAGAGAACAGCTAATCTTTCCAGAAATAGAATATGACCGCATCGATCAAATTCGAGGCATGGACATTTCAATTATCACCACAGCAAACACCGACGAAGAAGGACGCGCCTTGCTCAAAGAAATGGGAATGCCCTTCCGGGACAACTAAGCAGTAGAGTAAGGATCTTTCACATGGCAGCTAACGATACCATAGCAGATATGTTGACGCGCATTCGCAATTCTTGCATGGCGCGCCACCAAACAACACAAATTCCAGCTACAAAAATGACCCGTAGCATCGCCCAAGTTCTCAAAAACGAAGGCTTTATCAGCGAATTTGAAGAAGCAGAACCAGAAGGCGTAAAGCGAACTATAGTGCTTTCTCTAAAGTACAAAGGTAAAACTCGCAAGCCCATTATCACGGCACTTAAGCGAGTCAGCAAACCAGGACTGCGCGTTTACTCGAACCGCAAAGAACTGCCCAGAGTATTAGGCGGAATTGGCATTGCCATTATCTCCACCTCCAGCGGCATTATGACCGATCGAGAAGCTCGACGCCAAGGTTTAGGCGGTGAAGTGCTTTGTTATGTTTGGTAGTCATTAGTCATTAGTCATTAGTCAGTCGATTTTAGATTTTAGATTAACTTGCAGCATTCAATCTGCAAGCTTAAACAAAAGTCTAAGATTTGGGGATTATCCACTCATGAGTGTCGGCGAATTGTACTTGTTTATTACGAGTCATTAATCACGCATACCATGGAAAAAAACTCAAAAGTCGATCGCTAAAGACTAATAACTAGATACTAATAATCAAACACTAAAAACTAAAAACAAAGGACAAAAACTATGTCGCGAATTGGCAAGCGTCCGATTAGCATCCCCACAAAAGTCACCATCACCCTAGACGGTCAAAAAGTAGCCGTCAAAGGCCCTAAAGGTGAACTTTCCCGAGTAATCCCCGCCGAAATCCTCCTAGGAATGGAAGGCGAGACTTTACTCGTTACCCGCCGGGACGAATCTCGCGTCGCCAGACAACTGCACGGCCTCTGTCGCACCCTCGTCGCCAACATGGTCGAAGGTGTATCGCAAGGTTTTCAGCGTCGTCTGGAAATTATCGGCACAGGTTATCGGGCACAGGTTCAAGGACGGAACCTGATTTTAAACGTCGGTTACAGCAAGCCAGTTGAAATGCCCCCTCCAGAAGGCATCACCATGGCAGTTGAAGGCAACACCAACGTCATTGTCTCCGGCATTGACAAAGAACTCGTAGGCAACACAGCAGCCCGCATCCGCGCGGTGCGTCCGCCCGAAGTTTACAAGGGCAAAGGCATTCGCTACAGCGGCGAAGTCGTCCGGCGCAAAGCTGGTAAAACAGGCAAAACAGGTAAGAAGTAACAGTCGGTAACCCAGGTCTAAAGACACTGGGCTTGTAGGGGTAATTCCCACAAGCCATACTGACGGGCCTAAGACTTTCGAGGTCTACGTTTTTGGAGTCACGACACCCTGTGGATGCGTAGCTAGTTCCCTGCTCTGTCATTTGCAATTAAACAGTCTTAAGGTCACTGAGACAGTGTTGCAAGTCGAAAAAGCTCTTAAAACATTGACCGACAAGCTAACATCACCCCGCAAGGGAGGCTCAATTGAGCAAATCCGAAGTGTCATTTCTCTCTCAGGTCTAAAAACTCTGAGTTTCCCATTTACCGAGTATTTATATGAAGCTTACTCGCAAGGAATCAGTCCACCGCAGACACCGCCGCGTGCGGCGCAAGGTATTCGGCACCGCCGAACGTCCAAGATTAGCGGTATTTCGATCGTCCAATCACATCTACGCTCAAGTAATCGACGACACTGCACAGCACACTTTGGCTGCTGCGTCAACCCTCGATCCAGAATTGAAGTCAAATCTCACTTCTGGTGGCAACTGCTCCGCGAGCGTCCAAGTCGGTCAGTTGATTGCCAAACGGTGTTCCAGCGCTGGCATAGCTCAAGTCGTATTCGATCGCGGAGGCAACCTCTATCACGGTCGCGTTAAAGCCCTCGCAGATGCAGCTCGCGAAGCCGGGTTAGACTTTTAGGAAGAAGCAAGAAGGAAGAAGTCCGATGGAAGTCGGAAGAAGGAAGAAGGAAAAGAGAATCTATAACAAAATTCTTAATTCCTAATTGTTAATTTCTCTATGCCAACTACCAGTTACTAATCCTCAATTCCCCAAGGACAAAACATGGCAGAACAAAAAGAACAGCGCAACAAGAAAAAAAGCAATAACAACAAAGGGCGCGAAAAAGAATCCGAATGGCAAGAACGGGTTGTTCAGATTCGTCGCGTTACCAAAGTAGTTAAAGGCGGTAAAAAACTCAGCTTCCGCGCCATAGTCATTATCGGCAACGAACGCGGTCAAGTTGGAGTGGGAGTCGGCAAAGCTAGCGACGTAATCGGTGCCGTTAAAAAAGGCGTCGCTGACGGCAAAAAGCACCTAATTGAAGTCCCCCTCACCAAAGCTAACTCCATCCCTCACCCCATCAACGGTGCAGGTGGCGGAGCCAAAGTCATGATGCGTCCAGCAGCACCCGGAACCGGGGTAATTGCAGGGGGAGCAGTGCGAACTGTTCTCGAACTAGCAGGAGTCCGCAACATCTTAGCCAAACAGCTAGGTTCAGGAAATCCTTTAAACAACGCTAGAGCCGCAGTCAACGCCCTTTCCACTCTTCGCACCTTATCCGAAGTTGCTCAAGAGCGCGGAATTCCAGTAGAAAACCTCTACGGTTAAGGACTAGGGAACTGGAAATTGTCAGTTTTGAGTATTAAGTATTGAGTTTTGAATAAAAATCTTTCATTCCTCAAAACTCAAAACTCAAAACTACCAATTGCCAATTACCAATTACCAATTACCAACTATCAAAACTATGAGATTGCAAGACGCCCGACCAAAAGCGGGTTCCACAAAACGCCCGCGTCGCTTGGGTAGAGGTATTTCTGCCGGTCAAGGCGCGAGTTCCGGCAAAGGGATGCGCGGTCAAAAATCTAGAGCTGGTAGCGGTACTAGACCCGGTTTTGAAGGCGGTCAAAATCCTCTCTACCGCCGCCTGCCCAAGCTGAAGAGCTTCCCTCTAGTGAACCGGAAAGAGTACACTACCATTAATGTAAGTAAATTAGCATCACTGCCAGCAAACACAGAAGTTACTCTCACCTCTTTGATCGAAGCAAAAATTGTCACTACTGACGACGGGCCGCTGAAAATCTTAGGAGATGGCGAACTGAATGTGGCTCTGAAAGTGCGCGCGGCGGCCTTTACCGCAGGTGCTCGCACTAAAATTGAAGCCGCCGGCGGAAGTTGCGAAGTAGTTGCGTGAAGATTTGAGGTTTGAGAGTTTGTCCAAATCTCAAATCCTCAAGCTTGCTATCAGAAAATGATTTAGTCGAAAATCCCAAATCTAAAATCCAAAATCGTAACTATGGACGTTAGTAAAGAGAAAGCGCCAACTGCACAAGAGACGTTCATGCAGATGGCTCAAGCTGCTGGTTTGCGGGGCCGCATCCTCGTCACCATTGGCTTATTGATTTTAGTGCGCCTGGGTGTTCACTTGCCAGTCCCCGGCATCGATCGCGCCGCCTTTGCCCAAAACGTCCAAAATAGCCCTTTAATTGGCTTTTTGGACTTGTTTTCAGGAGGCGGGCTGTCAGCTTTGGGGATTTTCGCGCTGGGGATTTTGCCCTACATTAATGCTTCAATTATTGTGCAACTTCTAACTGCGGCTCTGCCAAGTTTAGAAGATATGCAGAAAAATGACGGCGAAGCAGGGCGGCGCAAGATTTCTCAAATTACTCGCTACGTTTCTTTGGGCTGGGCTATTCTGCAAAGCATTGGCATTGCGATTTGGGTCAGCCCTTTTGCTCAATCTCCATCGCCTTTCTTCATACCACAAACTGCTTTGGCTCTTACGGCCGGATCGATGTTTGTCATGTGGATATCGGAAGTGGTGACAGAGCGAGGCATCGGGAACGGAGCATCGCTACTGATATTTATCAACATTGTGTCGGTTTTGCCGCGCTCTTTGGGACAAACTTTTGAATTGGCTCAAAGTGGCGACACGCAAGTTGTAGGCCGCGTAATTGTTCTGCTGCTGGTCTTTTTGGTGACGATTGTCGGGATTGTTTTTGTTCAGGAAGGTACTCGCCGGATTCCGATTATTTCTGCCCGCCGCCAAGTCGGTCGCAAAGTTTATCGGGAGAGTCGCAGCTATCTACCCCTGCGCTTGAATCAAGGCGGAGTGATGCCGATTATTTTTGCATCTTCGGTGTTGATTGTGCCTTCTTTCCTCGCTCAGTCTCTCAATCAGCCGTTTTTGGTTCAAGTTGCTAATGTGTTGAGTCCGAACGGCCCTGCGCCTTGGGCTTACGCGCTATTTTATCTGACTTTGATTCTGTTCTTCAGTTATTTCTACGCTTCGTTGATTGTCAACCCCGTAGATATGTCTCAGAACTTGAAGAAAATGGGCGCCAGCATTCCTGGGATTCGCCCCGGTCAGAAAACCAGCGATTATGTGGAGAAGGTTTTGAACCGTTTGACTTTCTTGGGAGCGATTTTTCTCGGTCTGGTGGCCATTGTACCAACGGCTGTAGAAAGCGCGATCGGCGTCCAAACTTTTAGAGGGTTTGGTGCAACTTCCCTACTAATTCTAGTGGGTGTGGCGATCGAAACTGCCAAGCAAATTCAAACTTACGTCATCTCCCAGCGATATGAAGGAATGGTGAAGTAATCGCAATGCAATTGATTTTTATGGGGCCTCCAGGGGCCGGCAAGGGAACTCAGGCTCAGCTTTTAGCCGCTCTCTGGAAAATACCCCACATTTCAACGGGTGACATCCTCCGCGCCTGCGTGGTTGCGAAAACTCCCTTGGGTGTAAAAGCTAAATCCTACATGGATGCTGGTGAGTTGGTTCCCGACGAGTTATTGATGGATATCGTACAAGAACGCATGAATGAACCAGATGCTGGTGCAGGCTGGATTCTCGACGGCTTTCCCCGTACTGTGGCACAGGCAGCGTTTTTTGACAAACTGCTTTGTGATGTTGGTACTGGGGCTACCTCTGGTAAGGACTGCGCTCTGCGAGCTGTCAATTTGGATGTCCCTGATAATGTTTTGGTGACTCGCCTGCTGTCGCGGGGCCGCCAAGATGACAATGAGGAGACGATCCGGCGCCGGTTGCAAGTTTATCGCGAGCAAACTGAGCCTTTGATTGAGTTTTACAGATCCCGCGAACAGTTAGTTGCGGTTGATGGCGATCGCGACATGGAAGTAGTCACCGCAGAACTGCAACAAGCGCTCTCTGGCGACTGTTGAACCCTCGCAATACAGCTTGTTACTCACCAGCTTTTGCTAAGATCTGTTAACTAGGAGCTTTTTGTGCTATCAGGTTTTGTGAGGGTTGCGAGAAACAAAATTGAACTCGATTCTACTTGCCACAACTTTACTCAAGTAAAGCTCAAGCAAGCGGTTAATTGAGTCAAGCAGTCGATCGAGTTACCTGAATTATTGCCCCGTTCGCCTTCAACCCGCCCAAAACGGAGACAAGCCACCGACAATCGTCGTCGAGATCCCAAATTTTAGACCGAAGTTCCTGCTCCTTTGATGCATCTGTGGAGTAAATCTAAAATCTAAAATCTAAAATCGGCCCCTCCTTACTTGGTAAATAGGTTTTGAAGCAAACGCCGGGACACTCCTAGTTAATCAAATGTAGAGTTGAGGTAAATACCAAATTGTCTAAGCAAGATTTAATTGAAATGGAAGGGACAGTGACGGAATCACTGCCGAATGCGATGTTTCGCGTTGACCTAGATAATGGGTTTAACGTGCTAGCTCACATTTCTGGCAAGATCCGCCGCAACTACATCAAAATTCTGCCTGGCGATCGCGTCAAAGTTGAATTAACTCCCTACGACTTGACCAAAGGCAGGATTACTTATCGCCTTCGGAAAAAATAGGCTTAGATAAAACTTTCTAAAAACTAATTCTAAGTTTAATTAGAGAGAATTTGGTAAAAAGCTTCAAATTTATGCTATAATGCTACGTTTGTAGTGTTGCCGAGAAGGGCGTCAACAACCCAGCGGCGTACCGGGTTAAGTCATTGCTACGCCGTTTAAGTATCGATCGCCAACATTCTGGCGCACGCGAACTTTACCCAGCAATGGGAGTGGGTGCAAGCGAGCTCCTTCATAAAACAACCCGCACTTTATACAATTTAATCGAGGAGAGGCCTACACCTTGCCCAGCCTCTCCTCCCACCGCTCTACGGGCCAGCGTGCCTGCTCTCCGGTAGAGCGGGGTTCTCCAGGCAGGAAGAAAGATGAAAGTTCGAGCATCTGTCAAAAAAATTTGTGAGAAATGTCGCGTCATCCGCCGTCGCGGTCGAGTGATGGTGATATGTACTAACCCGAAACACAAACAGCGCCAAGGTTAGAAAACGGGAAAATTGGGCTGGGCAATGCACGCAGGTGCTGCCTAATTCAATATTGTAGCCAAATAGGAAAACTAGGGAGACAAAAAGTGTGGCACGGATTGCCGGTGTAGACCTTCCACGCGATAAGCGCGTCGAAATAGGTCTGACATACATTTTCGGAATAGGCCTGTCGCGGGCCAAAAAAATTATCGCTGCAACAGGCGTAAATCCTGACACTCGCGTCAAGGATTTAACAGAGGCCGACGTGACTACTCTACGGGCTCATGTAGAAAGCACCTACCAAATCGAAGGAGACCTCCGGCGCTGGGAGTCAATGAACATCAAGCGCCTGATGGATATCGGGACTTATCGCGGTCGGCGTCACCGTTTGGGTCTGCCGGTGCGGGGTCAACGAACCCGTACCAACGCCAGAACCCGTCGCGGCGTCCGCCGTACAGTGGCGGGCAAGAAAAAAGCACCGTCCAAGAAATAACAGCAGTTTGCAGGAAATTTATGTTCCTGCTGACTGTTTCCCCGCCTTTGGGGAGAGTAATTCAATGAAAACGATAAAGAGACTAATATGCCGCCACGACAACAAACAGGCAAGAAATCTGGTGCAAAAAAGCAGAAGCGTAACGTACCGAATGGGGTAGGCTACATCCAGTCTACCTTTAACAATACGATCGTAACTATTACCGACCTGAATGGCGAAGTAATATCCTGGGCATCGGCAGGTTCCAGCGGTTTTAAAGGAGCGAAAAAGGGTACTCCCTTTGCAGCTCAAACAGCAGCAGAAAGTGCAGCCCGCAGAGCCAACGACCAGGGAATGCGCCAAATAGAAGTAATGGTAAGCGGGCCAGGAGCAGGTCGAGAAACTGCAATTCGGGCCTTGCAAGGGGCAGGACTGGAAATTACCCTAATTAGAGATGTTACCCCAATTCCTCACAACGGCTGTCGCCCTCCCAAGCGGCGTAGAGTCTAAAACGATTTGAGATTTTAGATTTTAGATTTTGGATATTGGCTAACTGCTTAAAGTCAAAAACTAATGGTTCTAACTGTTGCCCCGTCCATCCAAAATCCGAAATCCGTTCAGGGGTATGCTCTGCAATCTAAAATCCAAAATCAAAAATCCAAAGTGGAAAAGGGAGGTCACTCCGTGGCGCAGTTTCAAATTGAATGTATAGAGTCTAACACTGACAAAGACCGCAGTCAGTACGGAAAATTTGTTCTAGAACCGCTCGATCGCGGTCAGGGAACAACTGTTGGGAATGCGCTCCGGCGAGTTCTGCTGTCAAATTTGGAAGGAACAGCAGTAACTTCAGTCCGCATCGCGGGCGTCAATCACGAGTTTGCCACGATCGAAGGGGTACGTGAGGACGTTCTGGAAATTCTCCTGAACATGAAAGAGGTTGTTCTCAAAACTCATTCCCAGCAGCCACAAATCGGTAGGTTGCGGATTGAGGGGCCAGTCACAGTTACTGCCGATCGATTCGATTTGCCCTCTGAGGTGGAATTGATCGATAAATCGCAGTACATTGCGACTCTCTCACCAGGATCTGTTCTGGAAATGGAATTCAGAATTGAAAAAGGCATCGGATATCGAGCAGTAGACCGCAGTCGCGATGATGGGTCGGCTTTGGATTTTCTCCAAATTGACGCCATCTTTATGCCGATTCGCAGGGTCAACTACAGCGTGGAAGATGCTCGGCTCGGTGGCAGTTCTGAGAAAGACCGGCTGGTTATGGAAATCTGGACTGATGGCAGCGTGACTCCTCAAGAAGCTCTGAGTCAATCTGCACACATCCTGGTAGATTTATTTGCACCTCTCAAAGACATCACCCAAGATTCTCTCAAACCCGAGTATCCAGGTGAGGCCGATCCTACGAGCCAAATTCCGATCGAAGAATTGCAGTTGTCAGTCCGGGCTTACAACTGTCTCAAGCGGGCTCAGATCAACTCAGTTGCAGACTTATTGGATTATACCCAAGAAGACTTGCTCGAGATTAAGAACTTCGGGCAGAAGTCCGCAGAAGAAGTGATTGAAGCTTTACAAAAACGCTTGGGCATTACCTTGCCACAGGAAAAATCAGCTAAAAGTTAATCAACGGGTAACGGGTAAAAAAGTGCTGCATTTTCAGTGCGTGAGTTCTTCACAACCAAGAAGAATTCACCCCCGAGTTCGCAGACTGTCTATCCCCGCGCCCAATTACCAATTACCAATTACCAACTGCTATGCGTCACCGCTGTCGCGTCCCCCAACTAAACAAACCGGCTGACCAGCGCCGCGCCATGCTGCGCTCGCTGACCACCGAATTAATCCGCCACGGTAAAATCACTACCACTCTCGCCCGCGCCAAAGCCCTGCGTCCAGAAGCGGACAGAATGATTACCTTGGCCAAAGATGGCTCCTTGGCGGCTCGCCGACAAGCGATGGGCTTTATCTACGACAAACAGCTAGTACACGCCTTGTTTGAAGCGGCCAAAGAACGATACGGCTCCCGCAACGGGGGCTACACCCGCGTAGTGCGAACTGTCCCCCGTCAAGGAGACAATTCCGAAATGGCGATCGTTGAACTGGTTTAATGCAATTTTGGGTTGGAGATTTTTGATTTATGACTGACAATCCAAAATCCCCAATCGAAAATGCCCGATCGACACAACGCATTGCTTTGGTAATCCAATACCTCGGCACTGACTTTCACGGTTGGCAGCGACAGCCGAACCAGCGTACAGTACAAGAAGAAATTGAAACAACAATATCAAATGTGCTGGAACGCCCGGTAACGCTGTACGCGGCCGGGAGAACGGATGCGGGAGTTCACGCCGCTGCTCAAGTAGCCCATTTTGATGCTGATGGCCCAATTCCGGCTCACCGCTGGGCAAGCGTTCTCAACTCTCGACTGGCAAAAGATATTTTAATTCGAGCTTCGGCAAAGGTGGAACCTACCTGGCACGCTCGGTTCTCAGCCAGTTGGCGGCGCTATCGCTACACCCTTTATACAGACCCGATTCCTAATCTGTTTGTGCGTCCTTATGCTTGGCACTGCTATCACGCACCTGTGGACGAATCTTTGATTCAGGCAGCTTTGACACCGCTAATCGGGCGGCATCACTTGGCGGCTTTCCACCGCGCGGGGTCTGCTCGCCCCCATTCCTGGGTGGACGTACAAGCGGCAGAGTGTCACCGTTCTGGGCCTCTTATCTATATTGAGGTTCAGGCGAGCGGGTTTCTGTACGGGATGATGCGCCTGCTGGTGGGGTTGCTGGTGCAGGTGGGTCGGGGGGAAAGGGCGATCGACAATTTCACAGATATCTGGGTCAACGAACGCCGAGAAATGGTAAAATACGCCGCTCCCGCTCAAGGTTTATGCCTGTTGCGGGTTGGCTATCAGGACTTTCCCTTTCCCACCGATGTTTGGTACGACACTCAGCCCAAATTAGTTATTGGTTATTAGTTATTAGTTATTAGTTATTGGTTATTAGTTATTGGCAACAACTAACAAATAACAACTAACAAATAACAACTGACAACTAACAAATAACAATTAACAAATAACAACTGACAACTAACAATGAACAAAACTTACGTCCCTACTAAAGACTCCCTAGAGCACAAGTGGTACGTGGTCGATGCCGCCGACCAGCGGCTGGGCCGTCTGGCAACTGAAGTTGCCATGTACCTCCGGGGCAAACACAAACCCACTTACACTCCTTCAATGGATACCGGCGATTTCGTAATTGTCATCAATGCTGACAAAATCGCTGTTACTGGCAAAAAACGCACCCAAAAAATCTACCGCCGCCACTCTGGCAGACCGGGCGGCATGAAAACAGAAACTTTTGCCAAATTGCAAGCACGTTTGCCCGAAAGAATTGTCGAAGAAGCTATCCGAGGAATGCTTCCTCACACTTCTCTGGGCCGACAACTGTTTACTAAGCTGAAGGTCTACGCTGGCCCTAACCACCCGCACGCAGCTCAACAACCAGAAGAATTAATTGTTCACACGATTCCGGGAGGAAATGACTAATGCAAGCAACAGATACCGGCCGCGCTGTGTACTGGGGTACAGGCCGCCGCAAGTGTTCCGTAGCGCGGGTACGTTTGGTTCCCGGCACAGGCGTACTGACTGTCAATGGTAAAGAGGGAGATTTGTACCTGCAATTCAACCCCACTTATTTGGCACTCGCTAAGGCTCCTTTGGAAACTTTGGGTCTAGAAAATGAGTACGACATTTTGGTGAAAGTTGAAGGTGGCGGCCTGACAGGTCAAGCTGACTCGATTCGCTTGGGTGTCGCTAGAGCACTTTGTCAGTTAGACCCGGACAACCGGAAACCTCTGAAGATTGAGGGCTATTTGACTCGCGACCCGCGGGCTAAAGAACGTAAAAAGTACGGTTTGCGGAAAGCTCGCAAGGCTCCTCAATACTCGAAACGTTAAACAGTTGACAGTTGACAGTTGACAGTTGACAGTTGAGGTTTTTAAGAGGGGGATTTAACTCTCCCCTAAGCCCTAGCCTAGTTTTCAACACAATTCGGCTTCCTGGAGTGGAGGTTTTAAACCCTAAATATTTGCCAAGAGAGGGAAGAGGAAAGAGGGAAGAGGGAAGAAAGAAAAATTTTCTAGATTCCATCCTCCTTTTTTCAAGGTGTTTTTCAGATTCCTGATTCTAGTTTTCAAAGCAGATATCGCAAAATTGCTGCTGTTGTTGGTACGCAAGTCCGATGACAGCTAAAATGGTTGTAAAGTCAAAAATTAGAGAGAAAAAAAAATGGCGAAAGAAGGCATTCACCCTGAGTGGTATCCCGAAGCTCAGGTTTATTGCAACGGCGAACTTGTGATGACTGTTGGTTCGACTAGACCAAAGCTTCAAGTTGATGTCTGGTCGGGAAATCATCCTTTTTATACTGGCACTCAGAAGATTATTGATACTGAAGGTCGTGTGGAACGCTTTATGCGGAAATACGGCATGACGGAAGTAGAAATGCCGAAGGCAGATGCTATGTCGGGGCCGCTGAAAATGGAAGACCCGAAAGCAGATGCTGCTAAGGCTGCTGCTAAAGGCAAAAAGAAGAAGTAGCCGGATTGTCATTTGTCCGCAGTCGGTTGGAAGTAGTTTTTTTCTACTGGTAACTGACTGCTCTCGGATTTTGGATTTGAGATTTGAGATTGCTACGGCCCTTCCGCTGAGGAAAGATCGCGATTCTATCCCAACTTCTCTTCAATTCTAAAATCTAAAATCTAAAATCTATCCGCCCTCGGATTGGAGAGCTTAGACTGAAGAGTTGCTACGGCCCGTGGCTGAGGAAAGATCGCGATTCTATCCCAACTTCTCTTCAATATCTAAAATCTAAAATCTAAAATCTAAAATCTAAAATCGATTGACGGAGGACATTTGACATGGCTGAATCTTATTTGCTGGATAAATTGAAGTCGGTGGAGCAAACTTTTCATGAGTTGACTCGCCGCATGGCTGACCCGGATGTCGCTAGGGATAATTATGAGTTCCAACGGGTGGCAAAAGCTCGATCGTCCTTGGAGGAAGTGGTCGATACTTTTGCTATGTGGAAAACTACGACTGATGATTTGGTAGGCGCGCGGCAGGTGCTTAAGGAAGCTGCGGGCGATCGCGAAATGCAGCAAATGGCTGCCCTGGAAGTTGAGGAACTCGAGTCAAAATTGGAGAATTTGGAAACCCGTTTGAAGGTTTTGCTGCTTCCCCGCGATCCGAACGATGATAAGAACATCATGCTGGAAATTCGGGCGGGTACTGGCGGAGATGAGGCTAGTATTTGGGCGGGAGATTTGCTGCGGCTGTATTCGCGCTACGCTCAAACTCAAGGCTGGGTGGTAAAATTGGTGAGCGAGTCACTGGCGGAAATGGGCGGCTTTAAAGAGGTAATTCTGGAAGTTACAGGCGACAGCGTGTACAGCAAACTGAAGTTTGAGGCTGGGGTTCACCGGGTGCAGCGAGTGCCGGTGACTGAGGCTGGCGGCCGGGTGCATACTTCGACGGCGACGGTGGCTGTGATGCCGGAGGTTGATGATGTGGAGATTCACATCGATCCGAAGGATATTGAGATGAGTACGGCTCGATCGGGCGGTGCTGGCGGTCAAAACGTGAACAAGGTGGAAACTGCTGCGGATTTGTTTCACAAGCCGACGGGAATTCGGATTTTCTGTACTGAGGAGCGCAGTCAGTTGCAGAATAAGGAGCGGGCGATGCAGATTTTGCGGGCTAAGCTCTATGACATGAAGTTGCGGGAGCAGCAGGATGAGGTGAAGTCGCGGCGTTTGGCTCAGGTTGGTACTGGTTCGCGATCGGAGAAGATTCGCACGTACAACTATAAGGACAATCGGGCTACCGACCACCGTTTGGGGGAGAATTTTTCGCTCAATAGTGTCTTGGAAGGGGATATTGAGGGGATTATTCAGACTTGCATTTCTCAGGATCAGCAGGAACGTTTGGCTGAGTTGGCTGCTTCTACTAATTGATGGGTTGATGGGGAACTTAGGCGCATTGTTTGCTGAGCCTTTGTTCCCTGATGACTTGACGGATGTGGTTTAGTAGGGCTTCCCAAATTGCATCGGCGATCGCCACTGGATACTTGAAATGTTCGAGGTCGTACTGTACGATTATTTCTAGGGGTGCGAGAGTTTGCTGGTTTCGACAACTGGCAATTGTGGCGATCGTCTCTTGCTCCCATCTGGCAAACAGTCTGTAGCTGAAAAAGGAACTGCATTTTTGTCCTTTCTTGTTCAGGTAAACAATTATTACTTGATGTTGTTTGGGGTAAACTTTGACTATGCGGTTGACGGGGATTTTCAGGGCTTCGGCGGCTTCCGTTTTGGAGATTTGCCAGCGCTGGGGTTTCAGCCAACCGGAGGCTGTAAGGCTTTGACGGGTGTTGCGTGTCTTGCGAGTCATTTTTACTGCCCCTGATTGGCTATAAATACAATTACGATTTCAAAAGTATTTACACTCTAACTGGTAAACTTTTTGCTGTCAAGCAAGAAAGACAGATTTTTTGGTAGATAAGTAAACTAGGAGTTGTATTGATCTGGTGACTAATACTGTGGACGCAGAAGCTAGGAAGAAACTGAGCGAAGTTGTTAAGCTAGCCCGTGGCGACCTGAGTTTTAGCGCTTTTGGTAGGCTATTGGGAGTCTCTGGGTCTGCTGTTCAGTATTGGGAAAAGGGCCAGGTACTCCCGGATACGAAAAATTTGACTCAGATTGCGGCAAAAGCGGGCTTTACAATGGAAGAGTTGATGGCTCATATCGAAGGTAAACCAATGCCGGAACCTGTCAATACCAATGAGCTGCTGAAGAAAATTCAGTGTATGCCGATCAGTGAGTTGGCAGTGATTGGTAGAGCCGTGATGGATAGGCTCGCTGCTGCTGCTGAGTCTTCTGGGTAAGTAGAATTGAACGGATCGAGGGTGTGATCGCCCTTGAAAATTTCTACCACTCATGGTCATAACAAAGTCAGTAGTTTGTCAAGAAAAAGTATACTTTAACTCAAAATGTATGCTTCTCCGAAAAAGACATGATTGGATATGAAGTTGATAGCAGCGACGTAGCTTAAGTCAGATTTCTAAGGTCATTGATTTTGTTATTCAAGTTATCATTGTGGGGTTCACTATTATATGTCTTGGAAAGCCTGGGGAGATCACCCTCTATTTATAGCTTTGAGTAGTGTGGCAATTATAGTTGGTCTTGTATCTACAGTTTATAACCATTACCACCCGAAAGATGTTGAAACTCCTGTTACAATTTCTAATCCACCATTTTCTTCTCCCCCAGTAACTTCTCCCCCAGTAACTTCTTCACCAGCTCCACTTCCTACAATTTCATCTCCCCCATCACCAACTCCTTCGGATTCTCCATCAGTTTCTTCGCCAGAACCGGCACCTTCAGTCTCTGTTGTGAAGCTGGAGCCTAAAAATTGTATTATGAAGACTGGAACAGGAGGATTGATTAGTTCATTCGCTCAAGGTAAGGATATATCGATTGGGAAACAAATTTTTACCTCATCCTTCAAGATGGGCTATATATATGGCTGGGCGCAATCAATTTCTTTACTAACTTGTAAAGTCCCTGAAGGGCATAAAAGCCTTCAGCTTAAATTTGGTAGAGAAGATGGAGATGAGAACAACTATATGGATGGACGTGGAACTTCTACGATCACTGTCTACATTAATGGTGATCCTGCACCAAGTCAATTCATAAAATCAGGTGAGCAAAAATCAGTAAATTTTAATATATCTGAACGAGATTCTATAGCAATAGAATTTAGATGTAGAACAAATACAGGATGTGGAGATGTTCACTTTTTTGATGCTACTTTCTACGATCATCATTTTAATATGAATCCTAATCCTGTATCTCCAACTTCATCTGCACAGCCTCAACCTACACCTACAATCATACCTGCGTCACAAAACCCTAAAACCCCTTCCATAAATTTAACTTCAGTTGTAAAAAAAGATTTAAATATTACCGACCTACTATCAATGACTTGTTTAAATACTGGAGAGGCTGGTTGGCACCAGAAGCGAGATGATGTTCCTGTTGGTAAGAACCTATATGTATCCATGTTACATATGTCACCCAACTTACGGGGTAGTTCAGGCAGAGTTGGGATAACATGTAAACTTTCATCTACTGAATCTAGAACAAAAGCTGAAAATTTGAAGTTAGATTTTGGAGTTTCAGATAATGATATAAATTCCATAATTAATCAACCAGACAATCCTAGCACTATTATTATTTACCTGAATGGTGAAAAAGCAAGCTCAAAAATAATAGGAAAAGGCAAAATAGAATCCATATCTTTAAATATTAAAGAAGCAAAAAGTGTTGGTATAGAGACTTTTTGCCCCAAACGTTACTGCGTTAATGTTGAGTTCTTTGACTTATCGTTGACACAGTAGGCTAAAAGCTGTAGCGGATAGATTCGCTGCGTCGGCTGAGGCTGCTGGAGAATGAGTATTAGGCAGATTTATCTGTAAACTGGGAATTAACGATCTGCATTACATTGGCTGTGTTGGCTGCTTTTATAAAATCGTTTATTTTTTTAGGTACAAAAAAGTGATCGAAAAGTTATTGCAAGTTAACCCATTGACTTTACCATCTTTGCCTTTAACAGAAAAACAGAACTTACCGGGATTACCTGCTATTTATTTTGCTCTGGGAAATTCGGATGAAATTCTTTATATTGGTCGTTCTAAAAATTTGGCTGCTCGCTGGAATGTTCACCATCGCTATACCGAACTCCAAACAATAGGGAATGTTCGGATTGCATGGCTTCATTGTAGTGATGAATCATTGCTTTCGCAAATTGAAGAAGCACTGATTAAATCTTTTGTACCTCCGTTAAACCGCACGCCGAATCCCAATCCGAAGGTAACGCCAAAAAATGAGAAAACGGAAAAACTGATCGAGATTGTTAAGTTAGCGCGTGGCGACCTCAGCCAACGAGCTTTTGGCAAGCTTTTGGGCGTGTCATCGACTGCTGTACAGTTGTGGGAAAAAGGCCAGAGCATCCCGGATACAGGAAATTTGACTCAGATTGCTATTAGAGCTGGTTTCACGCTAGAAGAACTCATAGGTCATCTCGACGGGAAGCCAATGCCCGAACCGATGGATACGAACGATATGCTTAAAAAAATTCAATGTATGCCGATCGCAGATTTGGCGGTAATTGTCCGAGCGGGTGTGGAGAGGCTGGCTAATGCTGCTGAGTCTTCAGGGAAATATAGCTGAGCGGTGTTTGTGCGATCGCCCTTATGGACTGACGCACTCCGACAAAGAAACCGGGTTTTTTACGAAAAGACGCGTTGTCACCGACAGATTAGGTAAAAAACCCGGTTTCTGGGCCCCCTATCATCGCCCTTACGAAAAAACCATTCGCCCTATTCCTGACTCAAAATATCTAAAAACTCTTGAACAACGCGATCGGGTTCTTCGCGACATCTTTGGGCGTCGCAATAGTGGATGATGCTGATACCACCAGATGCAAAGATGCGATCGCGCGTTTCATCTTGTTCTGTGTCGGGATGCGATATTGCCAGAATAGCCCTTTTGCTTTGGTGGAATATATCGAGGTCAGAAATCGGTTTGCTTCGTAGATATCTCGCCCTTGAATCAGTGATTTTTCCCAGAAACCCGGTTTCTTCCCGTAACTCCTGCCAAATCAAAATCTGGCAGTACGCTAAAAATCTTTAAAATTTGTTAAGATTAACACGACCTCAGCGCCGGCATCCCATTCCCCGCGCTAAACCCCCCTTCCCCAGCCCCCACAACAATGCTGCGACTCGAACACATCAGTAAAATTTACCCCACAGGCGTCGTACTCAAAGATGTCACCTGGGAAGTCAAACCGGGCGATCGCATCGGCTTAGTAGGCGTCAACGGTGCCGGCAAATCAACCCAACTCAAAATCATCGCCGGCGAAATGGAACCCACCTCAGGCGAAGTCATTCGCCCCGCCAGTCTCCACATCGCCTACCTCTCCCAAGAATTTGAAATCGACCCCACCCGTACCGTTAAAGAGGAATTTTGGCGCGCCTTCAGCGAAGCCAACGAAGTCCACGAATCCCTAATGCAAGTCCATCGAGACTTGGAAAACTCCAGCCCAGAAAATCTTGACCAACTGATCCACAAAATGGATCGCTTGCAACGGCAATTTGAAGGCTTAAACGGCTACGGTTTAGAAGCCCAAATTGAGAAGATTTTACCAGAAATCGGATTTGAACAGGAAGATGGCGATCGATTAGTCAGCGCTTTCAGCGGCGGCTGGCAAATGCGGATGAGTTTGGGTAAAATTCTCCTCCAAAAACCCGATATCCTGCTGTTAGACGAACCTACCAACCACCTCGACTTAGAAACCATCGAATGGCTGGAAGTTTACCTCAAAGGGCTGACTACCCCGATGGTAATCGTATCCCATGACCGCGAATTTCTCGATCGGCTCTGCACCCAAATTGTCGAAACCGAACGCGGCGTTTCGAGTACCTACCTCGGCAACTATTCATCCTACCTGCAACAAAAAGCTGAAGCGCGCGAAGCCCAACTCAGTGCCTACGAAAGCCAGCAAAAAGAATTAGAAAAACAGCAAGCATTCGTTGAAAAATTCCGCGCCAGCGCCACTCGGAGTACGCAAGCGAAAAGTCGTGAAAAACAACTAGATAAAATTGAACGCATCGAAGCCCCCACCGGCGGCTTAAAAACCTTGCATTTCCGGTTTCCCCCCGCACCCCGCAGCGGTCGCGAAGTAGCTATAATTGAAAACTTGGTGCACACCTACGGCGACAAAATCCTATTTTTGGGAGCAGACTTATTAATTGAAAGAGGCGATCGCATTGCCTTTCTCGGCCCCAACGGCGCCGGAAAATCTACATTGCTGCGCCTGATCATGGGTTTAGAAACTCCCACCGAAGGTACGGTAAAAATGGGAAGCCACAACGTCATTCCCGGTTACTTTGAACAGAATCAAGCAGAAGCCTTAGATTTGAATAAAAGCGTGATGCAAACCATTCACGACGAAGTACCCGACTGGAAAAATGAAGAAGTGCGGACTTTGTTAGGGCGGTTTTTATTTAACGGCGAAACAGTATTCAAACACGTTGGCGCTTTAAGCGGTGGAGAAAAAGCCCGTCTGGCTTTGGCAAAAATGCTGCTGGAACCTGTGAACTTGCTAATTTTGGACGAACCGACCAATCACCTCGACATTCCCGCGAAGGAGATGATGGAAGAGGCGATTAAGAATTACGACGGCACCGTAATTATCGTTTCGCACGATCGCTATTTTATTTCTCAAGTCGCTAACAAAATAGTAGAAGTTCGCGACGGCGAGTTTCGGACTTATCTGGGAGATTACCATTACTATCTGGATAAAATAGCCGAAGAGAAAGAACTAGCCAAGTTAGCCAAACTTGAGGCTGAGAAGGCAGCGAAGAAAGCTGAGAAAGACGCGAAGAAGAAAGCGGCGGCCAAACAGAAGTAAGTAGTTTGACTGCTAGGGACACGGCTTTTGGAGTGTCCCTACAAATATAGCCCTTCTCAGATAGGTGAGGTACGTTGTTGGGCTTTAGCCCTCTGAGTTTAAGCCTTTATATAAGCTGTCAGTCATACCTCATCTTTTTGAGAAAGGCTATATGTCAATACCGTTTACTTAAGAGAGTCCTGGGGGTAAAACCGTCTGAAAAATAGATACGGAGATTGCTTCGTTCCTCGCAATGACCATGTTAAGTAAACCGTATTGGGCTATATGTAGCTGTAGGGTGTGGATAGATCGAAACTCCTGAAAGTCGATATATTCGCTTTGATTCAAAGATTGTTGAGGGCGGCGCACCCTACAGCTATTAACGAGAACCTCTCCCCCCTGATTTTTGTTTGAAGAATGGCTTCTGGGAACTAAGACACTCCTGCAAATCGTCATCTAAATCTCTAGGAAAACCATAATCTGCTACATACTTAATCAACTGATTTACCGGGCCAAATAAGATAGTATCTGTATCTTGCTGCAACAGAAATGTACCGTCAAATCCGTTGATTTTGTAAAAATCTTTGCGCTTAGTATCTGCCACAACGGAAGCCACAGTAACTCCGTTAGTAGAACGGCCTTTGAAGCAGATTCTATTTTGTTTTTCAGCAATTTGAATGTATCGAGAACCGGGGCCGCGATAGACACCCACTTGCAAGGGTAAAGCAGCTAAAGCATTCTCAGCCCCGATGCTGCTGAAAAACAAAACTATAAATCCCAGTTTGGTATAACAGTGCCAAAACTTCATTTGTGATTCCCTCTAATCCAATGAATATTGAAATCCCCAATCATTTGCATAATTGTTGCAGGGGAAATCCCCTGTGGTTGCCGGATCGGAGGGCGGGCACGGGGGCACCGCCCCTACATATCTGGATGAATCATTTAGGATTGCTATATTGAAATCTTAACCCAAAATTTTATTAATCATTTGATTTGCCTGCGACTCGTAACTCCCACCAAACAAATTAAAGTGATTCAAAATATGATATAAGTTGTAAAGCGTTTTGCGCTTTTCATAGCCTGAATCCAGCAACCAAACTTCATTATAACCTCGATAAAATGCTGGGGAAAAACCGCCGAAAAGTTCCGTCATCGCAATATCGACTTCTCTGTCGCCCCAATAAGTTGCCGGATCGAAAATTACTGGTTCCCCCCCAGCAGTTATCGAGGCATTTCCTCCCCACAAATCCCCGTGAACTAAGGAAGGTTGAGGTTTGTGACCCTCCAATAACTTGGGGATAGCTGCTAGCAAAGTTTCTCCTTGACTGAAATTTCCACCACGACGCCTAGCCAACTTTAACTGATAACCAATCCGATGTTGGGCCCAAAATTCTGCCCAATCAGCAGTCCAGTTATTAATTTGAGGAGTTGAGCCGATCGCATTATTCCTATCCCAACCAAAACATCCCCTTAGCAAGGTTGAATTTGCGTTTTCTCCCTCGCTTAGCAAGGTTGAATTAGCCTTTTCTCCCCCCCTTTGCAAGGGGGGGCTGGGGGGGGTGTATTTGTGCATTTCAGCCAGTTTGCGCCCCATTTCTGCCCAGGCTATCTCGCTCCCGCCACTTCGCAAATCCAGCCATTCCAATACAATATAAGCAGAATTGACCTCAGTTCCCCAGCAAATCGGTTGAGGAAGGCGAATAGTCTGGGTTTGGGCCATTTGCTGCAAACCCAGCGCCTCTGTTTCAAACATGGCGACTTGGGAAGCTTGATTGATTTTCGCGAAATAAGTGCGGGTATTGTTGTTGATAGCATAGCCTTGATTGATGCAGCCACCGCTGACTGAACGGCGGTTGTCGATGGAAAAGCTCTCTCCGGTTGTTTCAGAGATGTGTGCTGCAATTTTGTGCCACATAGCATCAAATGGTTTTGAGGGCGATCGCCATTAGTGTATCTGACTGGCGACACTTTACTGCGATTAATCGATCGCAGATCGGACACAATATAATTATTCGACCGTCTTTTTTGTGGATATATCTTAATATCATGTGGGGTCGATTAGTATAACAAAAAATGGTTCGTAGTGCGGACTTCAGTCCGCAGCATATTATTGCGGACTGAAGTCCGCACTACGAACCTTTTTGTTAGTTGGTGGCTAGACAATGTAAGGAGAGTCGATCGCCTTTGCACGATTAATTGCCACCAATGTCTGGTAAATTAAAGCCGAAATCTCAGCCCGGGTGATGTCTCGCTGCCCAGAAAGCCGATCGCGCGCGGGATAGTTTACTACAATCTTCAAAGCTGTGGCTGTTGCTACCGCATTCACAGCGAAATTTGGAATTTGAGTGCGATCGCTATATACTTTTAAAAGATCGGGATTGCCGCCTTTAAGTTCCAAACCGTTAACCAAAGAGACAAGTGCCTCACTCTTCGTCAAATTCTGATTCGGGCCAAACTTCAAGCCTGGAAACCCCGACAAAAACCCCGCCCGATTCGCACGTTCGATCGCACTTCTCGCCCAAAAACTAGCAGAAACATCAATAAAATTGGTCGCCGGCGCCTTCGGAATCGGACTAAACGCAGTCACCAACAACGCTGCATATTGAGCGCGATTTAAACTGTTGTCAGGCCCAAAAGAACCGTCAGGAAACCCGCTAATTATATTCGCCGCAGCCAAAGCTTCAATAAACTTTTCTGCCCAATGTCCCGAAATATCGCTGAACCTGGAACCGCCGATATTTGGATTGCCGCCAGCCTTTCTCACCGCAGCTTGCACAGCTTTTAAAGCATTCACTTTTCCGTAACCAAACCAATCGCTGCGCTGGCTGTTAGCATCGTAATTTCCCAGGCGATTGCCCAACTGCGGATCGGCATCGGGATCGACAATTTTGTCAGCAGTTTGTTCGAGAATTCCCCGCACTTCCCGCGCTGTCAAACGAGGGTTTGCCGAAAGCATTAAACCAGCGACTCCAGCGACTACTGGAGTGGCGCTAGAAGTGCCGCCAAAACTATTTGTGTAGTCCCCCGAGTCGTAGCCGACAACCCCGACGCGATCGCTCGCAAATACCCCCAAACCTGGCAAGTATTGCGTCACCTCCGGCGCAGTCGCAATAAATCCGGTTTCTGGCAGCCAGGTACCAGGAGGCGCGTTGTTGCTGGGCGCGCACACCGAGATGCTGGTACCCCAATTGCTGTAAGCTGCTTTTTTGTTGAGGGAAGTGGAAGCAGACACGGCAATGACATCGGGGTGTACGGCAAATCCTGCCAGCCAATTAGTTTTGCCGCCCAAAACGTTATTCGGCCAGCCTTTCTCGTCCACAGTACCGTTAACTGGGCGATTGGCATTACCCGCAGCAAACAAAATCACGCAGCCTCTGCCGCCCCGCCCTTTGGTAGCTGCTTTGGTGATGGTGGCGCTTTGGCGCAGGGAAAGCGGATAGTAAACTGCCCCAGGCCCCCAACTGCAAGAGATGACGGCGGCGCCTTTTTCGATCGCCCAATTGAAGATTTTTTCGATCGACTCATCATCCAGAAAACCGCTAGTACGGATCGGCATCACGGCGCATCCAGGGGCGACGCCGACAGTACCTTTGCCGTTTTCTTCCGCTGCCGCAACACCCGCACAACTCGTACCGTGGTTGTCAGATTCGGCAACCGGCATCGGGGAAGTGTCGCCGTCTTTGAAATCGATGGGCGAGACGATTTTGCCTTGGCCTTGAAAATCGGGGTGCGTCAGATCGACTGAATCATCGGCGATCGCAATTACGATCGATCGCGCGCCGCGAGTTATATCCCAAGCCTGTTCGGCATAAATTTGAGCGCTGCCGACAAGTTCGCTGCCGCCTTGGTTGTTGAGATACCACTGTTTGGGATAAAGCGGATCGCGGGGTGTATAATGTTGCTGAGTTTCTAGGATAATGTTGGGTTCCGCCACCAAAACTTCTGGATATCTTGTCAGGCGGTTGGCAATTTTGATCGGGTTTTCTATTGCTTGTTTGGTGACTTCGCAAACGAAGGTGTTGGGAATGCCTTCGACTGGCCGGATTATTGTTAAATTTGCTGCATTGGCGATCGCATTTCGCGATTCTGCATTTACTTGTTCGCCAAATTGGATTGTAATGCGATCGGTTAAATAAAAGAATGTACTCGGATTGTTGGCGGGACAATAGACATGACTAGCAAAAACTACAGCATCGCTGGCGCGGGCTGCTTGCATTGCTGCATCTAGGTTTTCCGGCGCCACTAGATATTCTTCGAGGTTACTTTGGGCGATGCGGCGGTTAAGTTTTGCCTGATTTGTTGCAGCCCAATTGTTTGAAGCTGATGCTGTCGCTGAGGGACGGACTGTAAAGCGGTTTGGAACTTTTGACAGCAACAATTCATCGCCGCCGCGCTGCAAAATCAGTGGCAGACTTGCCTCGGGAACTCCAATCCCTTGATAATTTTGTAAGGTATTTGCCGAAAGTGCGATCGGTTGTGTCATTAGAAATGCCCCTGTTCAGTTTTGATCCAGTATTTACTATATTCTCAAGAACAGGCAAGATGCCTGTTCCACAAAAACTGAATCTTCTGGCGGGATGGGCAGGATGCCCACCCGCAAAAGACCGATCGACAAAGATCGAACAACTCCCATCAAATAAACACGCTAGGATTAACATTAAAGAATTCTCCCAGCGCCTTAGCTTGCGCCTTGCTAATCGCCCGTTTCCCATTAACCACCTCAGAAACTACTCCTTTGGAACCAATCACGCCGACTAAATCGGCTTGTTTTAGTTCGCGAACCTCGATGAGATGCAAGAGAACATCCTGGGGAGTCGCTTCTGGAATTGGGTAATATTTTGATTCGTATTCTTCGATCAACAGCCCCCAGAGACTCAGTAAAGTTTCTTCTTCTACTGTTAATTCTTCCTTAGACATCAGAAAATCGACTTCTGCGAGGGCAAGATCGTTATCTTCTTCGTTCAGGATGGGCTTAGGCTGCGATTTCGCCAGCAGTTGACCGTAGACTGTTTTCTCGATTGTGATATTCATGGTTCATTTTATTGTTAAATTGGACATGGTTCTGAAGTATAAGGTGGGTGTTTATTTCTCGGCATCATGCTTTTAACCATTAAAGTGAATTTTTTTGATTTGTTGATTGAATATATCAGGGAATCTGTAAAAATTTCCCGATGTATTTAGGGGAAATATCAACCTATTTTCTGCTTGACTTTATTTGGTTTCTCATTCCAGTTGATTTTGCTATATTCGGCATGGGTTAAAAACTTTTTGAAAGTTACATATCCGGTGCTATAGTTGATTTGTACAATTAATCGATAGTCATTGTGTTTAATATTAAATATGGTATATCCACAGACTTGATTCACCGATTTGGAATATCCATTTCGCACCTCTTCTAGCGATTTCCAATCGTTGTCTTCCATGAGCTTGCACCAGGCTGCGATCGCACTCTGGGCATCTGCGTAGGGTTCGATCGCACTCAGAAGATTTTTGCGAGAAATTAGTCTCATTCGGGTACCGTTTTTTACACGACACCTTTATGTTCTCACAACGAGAACCGCCTGTCAAGTCTCTACTTTAATTTTTTCTTCATAGCCTTTTGCCCGATCGCACCCTTTGACATTTGAACAAATTTGGTGTACACTTAGCCGGTTGCGATCGCCAATGGTAAGATCGGCTCAAGCTAAATATCTTTTTAAAGCGCCGAGGCGCAAAGTAATTTCATGGTATACTCTGCAACTGTTTGCTGGCTTCGCTTCACCGCCCGGATGACGATCGGGGCGATCGCAGTTTTGACCCTGTTGCAACCGCTGCAAGCCCAAGCACAGCAACCTTCTCGGCAAGATAACCAATCGCAAGTCGATCCCGCCGACGACCCCACGGATCCCAACAACCTTCGCCCTGTGACGCAAGATAGCAGCGTACTCAGCATTGCCGGAGGTCAGCGCTTGATGACAGAAGCCAGTGGTGCTATTTCAAGTCAAAACTACACGCTCGCAGCTCAAAAACTCCAAGAATCCCGCCAAATTTTCAATCAACTATCCAACTTCTACCAGCAACTGGGCAGCAGTTTTGCCGGAATTGACATCCGCCTCGCCGACAGCAACCGCACCAAAGCTGTGGAAACAGCCCAAATGCGCGACGAAGCTACCTACCGGCTGGCGTTGGTACACCGCGCCCAAAATAAGCCGGAACTGGCTGTTCCCCTATTAATTCAGATTATTCGATCGCAGCAGCCAACTCGCGACTTGGGTAAAAAAGCTTACCAGCAGTTA
Organism: Microcoleus sp. CAWBG58; assembly: GCF_020883045.1. Lineage (NCBI taxonomy): Bacteria > Bacillati > Cyanobacteriota > Cyanophyceae > Oscillatoriales > Microcoleaceae > Microcoleus > Microcoleus sp. CAWBG58. Next base: position 50,575 of record NZ_JAHRFA010000027.1, read on the forward strand.
CTGGAATTGGGCTTTGTGGATGCCCCCTATCCCCGGCCTGCTGCAACTCAACCGCGATCGTCTAACAAATAGTTCCACTAAAATACTCAATACAGCCCTTTATCACAAATACCAATGGTTACACCGTCTCAAGTAGCAGAAATGATTAAGGCAGAGTTGCCCGACGCTAAGATACAAGTTGACGATTTGACCGGCGGTGGCGATCACTACCAGGCGAGAGTAGTCTCTGCCGCCTTTGAAGGGAAAAGCCGAGTCAAGCAGCACCAACTGGTTTACGGAGCTCTCAAACAGGCAATGGCTAGTGAAGCTATCCACGCTTTGGCGTTGGAAACTTTAACTCCAGCAGAATGGGCAGCGAAAAGTGAAGTTGCTTAGTTTTTTAGTCGCAATTTGACGATCGCACATTTGTGCTTGTGTCAACAGTTGCTTGAGAAACAGTTGCTAACCAAAGAAACCGGGTTTTTCACCGGAATCTATGGCTTTCAACAGTTGACAGTTGACAGTTGACAGTTGACAGTTGACAGTTTGATAGTTTGATAGCGACCTCTACCCTTAAGTCCGAGGATTGGAGTAATCAATAGTCTGATTTTAATTTCTCCCTCAAAGACTTGGGGCTTTCAACCAATTCTTTCTGGTAACGAGAGATTTTCGTTAAAAACCCGGTTTCTGCCTGATGAGAAACTACTGTCAACGTTTAAAAATTTTCAAACAATATTAGGAGATACCATGAGTACAGCACATGAAAGAATTGACGAATTGGTTAAGCAAAACAAAATCATGGTCTTCATGAAGGGCAATAAGTTAATGCCACAGTGCGGTTTTTCTAATACTGTGGTACAAATTCTCAATACGATGGGAGTGCCTTACGAAACAGTTGATGTTTTGGCAGACCAAGAAATTCGTCAAGGCGTTAAAGAGTATTCCAACTGGCCGACAATTCCCCAAGTTTATATCAACGGCGAGTTTCTTGGCGGCTCGGATATTCTGATCGAGATGTATCAAAAGGGCGAATTGCAAGAAGTTGTAGAAGTCGCTTTGGCCTCTTAAATCCAAGCAAGGGAAAGAAGAAAGAAAGTTTTGAGTTTTAAATTGTGAGTTTTAAATTGTAAGTTAAACACTTAAAAAATTCTAATTTCGGAACTTATAAACTTTCCCAAATCTCTAACTATAACAGCAGTAGGGCGGACACGGCCCCGCCCTACTAAACTTCTATTTTGCAGCTACAGCTTACGGCTTCCTGACTCTCATACCATGTCCGATTATTTATCGGTTGTTTGTAGTAAGGACTTTAGTCCTTATTCACTGAAAAGCGTCAAGGCAGGACTGAAGTCCTCACTACAAACCTAATAGGTTTATCAAACCAAATTTGGTATTTAATAGTAGTCGGATTCAGCTTGGGTTTGTGTCTGTGGCATTTCAAAATTGGAAGGATCGTGAATGTAACGCGCTGCTTCTTCCTCTAATCTGTGAATCAGATAGGGCTCCAGGCTGTTACAATGTCGCAGGGCTGCGAGGTAGCCATCTAAGTAAAGCCGCAGGTCATCGAAACGATAACCTCTATTCCACATTTCGACGAGGGCGTCGGTGAGTTTTTGGTAGTGCCGGATTGTTTGGGTGTCTTGTAGCATGGTTGAGTTTGAAATCCTTTGTGGTGTGTATAATGACGGCGGGATTTAGGAACGGCCCGGATTCATACTGAGCAAGCTCAGAAGAGAGGCGATTGCTAAATAAAAGTTTTTACCCTGCTTCACAGGCTACCCTCCATAAAAAATTTCACTCGCCCCAATGCAGTGGCTCGAATCTTTCGCGCGCATCTAGATAATTCACCGTGCGTTTAAAAGAATCGGGATATTGCTGAATTGGACGATCGAACTGAGTGAGTGTTCCGGCTACCGAGCGAACGGTTGGACGCATTTTAGTTTCAGTTGCGCGATTTGTCAACTTCCTCGGAGTGGGGGCCCTGTGGGGGGGTTCGGTCAAAGCAGGCGGCTGGGTCATAGGCTCGATCGGCTGTAAGCTATCTTATTTTCATTGTAAGCTCACCGCCAGAATGATTTAACCTTTCTGGGGTCTGACGATCGCAATTTGACGAAATCTTTAAAATTGATACTAGAACTTTGTTCGTCGCTTTAAACCCAGCTTATGCTTGAGTAGCGATGGTTACAAAACCTTGACAAAAGCTCTGTTAACCTGGTAGCCATTAGTGATAAGGGAAGCTCGCCGTTGTGGGATCTGCAAGTATTTCAATTGTTGAAGGAAATCCGCACCTGCGATCGCTCTTGGGCTGGCATTTACAGCAAGTCGGTCACTGGGTGCACCAATCAGCGGATATCAGTCATGCTAGGGAAATATTTTTCAGCCGCCAGCCAACCCTAGTAATTCTTGATGCCCAATTGCCTGATGGGGACGGTTTGGAATTTTGCCGCTGGCTCCAACAGCAGCAGCAATCGCTGATTTTGATGCTGTCGGCGCGGAATTCAGAAGCGGATATTGTGGAAGGTTTGAAGTCTGGCGCCGACGATTACCTGACTAAACCGTTTGGGATGCAAGAATTTATGGCTAGGGTGGAAGCCCTGATGCGCCGCAACCGCACGATGGTACCGCCCGCGATGCTGGAGTGCGGGCGGCTAAAAATTGACTTGGTACAGCGCCGAGTCAGGCTGCATGAGGAACACATCGAGCTTACTCCCCAGGAATTCAGCCTGCTGTACGTGCTGGCTCAAGCTGGAGGAGTGCCTTTGTCGCGCTCCGATTTGCTGCGTCGGGCGTGGCCTGATGCGATTGACAACCCGCGCACGATCGACACTCACGTACTCTCTCTGCGGAAAAAAATCGAAATCGACCCGCGACAGCCGAGTCTAATTCAAACTGTGCGGAATGTCGGCTACCGGCTAAATCTGGAATTGTTGAATGCGAATCAACAACCTTCACCCGTATTCGGCGCTGCGACATCTGAAACTATCATCAGCCGATAGATCTGATTTTAGGTTGAGAATTGATGTGCGATCGCATCTGTTCTCGCGGCCATAATAAAATCATTGCGGTGCAGTCCCGAAATCGAGTGAGTCCACCAAGTAACGGTAACTTTTCCCCACTCAGTTAACAGTGCGGGGTGATGTCCTTCCGTTTCTGCTGCTTCGCCTACGCTATTTGTAAAGGCGATCGCACTTTTGAAATCCGGGAATTTGTAAGTACGTTCTAATTGAGGAATGCCATCTTTTTCAATCAAATTCCAGTCGGGAATTTGAGGCTTAAGTTGGACAATTTCGTAAGATGTGACGCGTGGAGAGTTTGGGAGACAGGCGGCACAAGGTTCTTTTGCTAAAGGTTCCATAAATAAATTGCGGTTTGGCGAGAAGATCCTAAAAGATAGTATGACACTTCTGATTTGAATTATTTCGGACAGGGCAAATGTCCGTTAGGAGTGACAAAGACATTGTGATTGAAGTCGTTAATAAAACAGATCAGCAATCCGTCTCGGTGAATTTTGCGTTTCTCATTCCACTGCACCAGCTCAGTATTTGCCGTTGTCCGATATGGATGATTGCCAATAGATTCTAGTACGCTGTGCCCGGGAGCGATCGCCGCATTGACATTCACCAAGATTTTATCAACTTCTCCGGTTCGTTTGCCGAGTTCGTTGACTGTGTGGTTGCGGAGGACAAAGCTTGTGACATAAATCGGCGCAGTGGAAGTATTTGTTAGTCGCAGCAGTCCCGGTTTTACAGTTTCTAGTCGCAGTACGTAGCTCGGTGGAATGTAACTTGCAAACGAGGCAGAAGCCATCGCTGGAACGGCAAGAAACGATAAGAGTTTTTTCAATATAAATAGTCAAAATCGCCTTTGACCAGCGATTCTACTACATCGACAGTCTACTTGTAAAGTGAAATTAGCGATCGCCCATTTTTTCGTATCATTAATCAAAGAGCGATCGCACTTTTTCTGTTTCCCCGCCGAATTCAATATTAACCGTTCAAGAATCGATCGGGATCGATGCCAGATTGTCGCAGCCTTTCGATCAAAGATTGCAAGCGAGTTTCGGCAATCTCAGCACGCTCTCGTGCCTCATCAGCACGTTCTCGTGCCTCATCAGCACGCTCTTGTGCCTGTTCTGCTCGCTCCTCAGGAGTCGGAATCCAATTGCCCTCACTATCGTACCAGCGCAACCACAGTCGATCGACTCCCAGGTAATCTCCTTGCCACAAACCCAAGCCTAAATCAATCTCAGGCATCCACAGACGCGAGTCAGACAATTCCAATTCTTCATAGCGAGCGCCATCCAATTTAAAAGCCCTCAATCGATTGGTGTAGCGACTGAAAACAACATAATAAGGAATCCGCAAAACCTGCTCGTAAACCTCCCATTTTCGCAGTGGCTTTTCCGAACTCAGTTCGTGATTAATATTACCATTTCCTGCTATTTGTTCAGGCGCAGACGGTATATCTTCCCCCTCATTTGCTCCCAAATCTTCCTTCTCTGTTCCCGGCGAAAGCAATTCTACAATCACAAAAGGATTCACACCCTCTTGCCAAATGACATAACTCAGCCGCATATCGACTTCATCATACAATCGGGAAACTCCCACAACTCCAAACCAATCTGGGCGCTTGTACCACAGCGGGTGACGCACGTCATAATAAAGATTCATATCGCTTCCGGTAAATATTTGGGAAGCCGAATAGGTGGAAGGGCGGAAAGTATAGCTCAGCAACTGCGGTTGCAAGCCGTGAAATTCATCAGGCAAACCAGGTTCCTCCGGATTTTCGCTAGGTAAATCGTACATCGTGGGGAGCGTTTCTTTTGGCGATTTTGGCGGCTCTGTTTGAGGCACGGGATATTTAAAAGGAAACATAAGCAGGGGCGATAATAATTGATCTTATTTTAACTCGATTCTATACTGTCATTGCGAGGAACAAAGCAATCCCAGAGACTATATCTATAGTAGACCTCTTGCATAAATCTTCACTCGATATAGAAACCCCAGATGTCAGACAGATAAACACAGATAAACGCAGATAATTTCAGGGTGTTTTCCGTTTTTTGCAAGAAGTCTAGTGTCATTGCGAGGAACGAAGCAATCCCAGAGACTAAGCGCCATATTTCACTCGCAATGACATAGTGTTGATATTACTCATCCTCTTCTCCAACCTTTCGCACATCAATCGCCCCTTCCCGAAACGGGCAACCCTTGCAAGAATCCAGCCTCACAACTTCCTCGGTGTTTAAAACTCTCTCCAGAGGGCAGCGCAACTCTTCCCCTTCATTTTTGTCAAAGCAGATGTGGAAACACACCAAACCAACAGTCAGCACTAGCCCCGCCGAAGAATTGAGAGCACCGACTACAGTACCCACAACCGCTTCTGCAATCATCCATCCATGCTGTTTCGACAATCCCATAAATCATTCCCAAACTCAACTAAATAGAGTGTGGAATTTCGGGATACCCGAATGCCCAACAATGGCTGCAAGTCTGCTATACTAGGAATTAGGGATATTTGGGACGCTCATTCGGTATCGGGAATCCCGAAACTTTTTTAGCAACTTATTTTGAAAATCTATGCCCAATCTGGGAGAAGGCGATAAGTCTTGGCAGCGAGTCAAGGATTTGGTGGAGGCGCTGCTAGATTATAAGTTAAATAATAGAAATGACATCACTCATCTGGTCGCCGAATGGGAAGATGAAAAAACTACTAATTTGCACGTCACGGCGACGCTGGAATCCCTGCGCCACTTGCTGAAAGATAACAATGCCTTAAATGCCTTCAAACCAAATAAGACAACATCTGACAAGCAAGTTAGAATGTATATCGGTGAGGTACTTAATAATTATCTCGACGAAAATCTGAAAATTCTGAAGAATCACATCCCGAAGCCGAAAAGGCGGGGCAATTCAAATAGGATTTTTACTCTAAATTTGTGGAGTCAAAAGGACAAAGCAAAGAATTTAGAAGCGTTGGCAACAGTGTGGGGCGGTACACCAGATAACAGCAGGCAAAATAGTGATGGCAAAACTGAGAAAAATGATGCGCCCGCAGATTGCCCTCCCGATAAATCAATCCGGGTGGCTGTTTCTGAGATACCTCAATCGGTGCCTGTGTGGAAAGGGCGCGATGAATTGGTGGCAAAATTAACTGCTAAATTAGTACAAATTCTGCCCGATGGAAGTTCGCCCCCGAAAGTATTGGCGATAGTCGGGCAAGGCGGCATGGGCAAAACGAGTTTGGCAATCAAACTTGTGGAAGGATTGGGGATAAATTGGCAGCATTCTGTTTCTCAAGCAGGGAAAAGTTTGCTGGCGGGCGGTTATGAATGCGTGATGTATTTCAAGGTACAGGAAGGAACCAGTTTTGATGATGTGGCTGGGTTTCTGTTAAGTGAAGGTTTGGGAATTCCGGGGGCGGCGGAGTTGAAAAAGCCTGAAGAAAAGATTGCGAAAATTATGATGGGTTTGCAACAAACTCGCTGTCTGTTGATACTCGATAACCTGGAAGATATTTTGCATCCGGCGGTTGAGGCGGGAAATCCTGATTGTTTGGATTCGTCGCAGGTACATCGAACTATTTCACCGGATTGGGGTAAGTTGTTGAATGCTTTGGTTTATCAGCAGCACCAATCGCAAATGATTTTGACCAGCCGGGAAGTGCCTGGAGATTTGGCTGATACCCGCTATCCGGGTTTAGCGCCGGATGCCGAATTGGTGCATATTGAAGTGTTGCAAGGTGTGGATGAGAAGGCGACTGTGGAGATTTTGCAGCGACAGTTGACCGATGAATTAGCTGATTTGCAGTGGATATCTCGGCGGGTTGAAGGTCATCTTTTTTTATTAACTCAATTGGTGGCTCTTGGCAAGGGAAAACCGGGATATTTGCGGAAGCATCCTGAATTGGTAACGAAGAAGATGGAACTGATTTTGCGAGAACAAATGGTAAGGCAAAGTGCAGCGGCAAGAGATTTGTTGTGTCGGATGTGTGTGTTGCGAGTGCCGATAGATGTGAGGGGTTTAACTTTTTTGCGGCTGTATACGGATGATTATGAAAAAGATATCCGCTTTGAAGTAGCAGCAATATTAGAAGAACCTGCTGAGTTGACAGATGCAGAAATTGAGGAGACAGCAGCAATTTTAGAGCGATTAGTCGGTGCGAGTTTGGTGCTGTGTCGCTATGACGAGGATAAATGTGAGGATTTTTACGATTTGCACCGGGTGATTGAGGAGTTTTTGCAAGGGGAATACCAACAGGAACTGCCCAAACTGTTGGAAAGTATTTATAAGTTTTACTGCACTGGTAAAAATGTGAAAAATCCTCAAACTTTAGCAGATTTACAATCAGTTCTAGAAGCTCAACATTTTGCCTTTAGGTTGGGAAATTATGGAGAAGCTTATTCTTTAATTCCAAATGAATATTTAAATCGGTGGGGATACTGGAATTTATCAAAAGAATTGCACGAGCAAATTTTACCTTATGTTGAAGGATATAGGCGGTCTTATTGTTTGAGGGAAATCGGTGCAATTCATCGCAATTTTGGGAATTGGGATTTAGCAGAAAAATATTTTAAAGATGCGCTATCAATCGCACAAAAAGATGATAATCAGAGCAGTATTGCTACTTCTTTAGGGATGTTGGGATATATCGAGCGAAATCGCGGCAATTGGGATGAAGCTGAGAGACTTTACCGGCAATGTTTGGAAATTGAAACAGAATTGGGCGATCGCGCGGGGATGGCAACTTCTTGGGGATTGTTGGGAGATATCGAGCGAAATCGCGGCAATTGGGATGAAGCTGAGCGACTTTTCCGGCAATGTTTGGAAATTGAAACAGAATTGGGCGATCGCGAAGGGATGGCATCTTGTTGGGGATTGTTGGGAGATATCGAGCGATTGCGTGGCAATTGGGATGAAGCAGAACAGTTCAAGCGACAGTCTTTTCAGTTGCGACAAGAATTAGGCGATCGCGCGGGGATGGCATCTTCTTGGGGAGCGTGGGGAGATATTGAGAAATGTCGCGGCAATTGGGATGAAGCTGAGAAACTTTATCAGCAATCTTTGGCATTGAGGACAGAATTGGGCGATCGCGAAGGGATAGCAATGTTGAGCGGCGATTTGGGAGAAAATGAACTCGGTAAAGGCAATCTAGATACAGCAGAACAACTGTTAACAGAAGCTTTGGGACAAATGCAAACACTGGGGATGACTTGGCATATTGCCGAAGTTAATTACTGTTTTGCACGACTCCACCGCAAGCGCGGCAACACAGAAGTTGCTCAACAACATTACGATACAGCACATCAAATTTTTCAACAATTGGGAGCGGCGAAGGATTTGGAGAGAATCGAGAAAGAATGGCACAGCATTGATTAGAAAAGGAGAAACCCGGTTTCTGAATCTCGTGCTTAGTCCAAGAAACCGGGTTTCTATGAGAATTTACGCCTCCTGACGAGATTGTTTGAAGAAACCCGGTTTCTGAGTCTCGCGCCTAGTCCAAGAAACCGGGTTTCTGCGACAATTTACGCCTCCTCACGAGATTGTCTGAAGAAACCCGGTTTCCGAGTCTCGCGCGGAGTCTGCACAAGGATTATCGCGTGAAATCGCTATCAAGAATCTGGCAAATCTCCCAGCAGACGTTGTGCTAATTCTAAAAATTGTTCTGCATGACCAATTAATTGATTAACCTCATCTTCTGTAATTGCCGAATCGATATCATAGTCACCCTGATTTCGCAAATTTTGAGCAGAAATTAAATAACGGTGAAACTCCACCGGAACTCTGCCTGTCCGAGCAAAATCTCTACCAAATGCCGAAATCACAGCAGCATGACTGGAGAAACTTAAACCCTCACCCAGCAAGAAAGCTTCGGCAACATAAAACATGGTGTAATAAGCGCGCGATGCTGCAAAGTCAGGAAGTGCATTAGCTACTAATAACCTAGCTGCCCGCAAGCTTTCACCTGCTTTTGTTAAAAGAGCAATTTGTTCTGGTATCAAATCGGTACTCCTTCTCTGCGAACATTTAGAAAGAAAGGACTTTTCTCTTGCTGAAAACGTATGGTCGAAGCAAAAGCACTAGAAATTACTACAGTTTTATCTAAGCATAAAGCGGCAATAAATTCACTGGTGCGAGCGATTTCTAGGCCAGCATGAACTTGCCCGTTCAACACAACTAAAATGTCAATATCAGAATCTGGTTTGGCATCTCCTCTAGCTTGGGAACCGTAGAGAATTAACTGCACGAGTCTTTCGCCATATAATTCGTGAAAGTATTGGCGGAGTTCTGCTAAAATTTCGGGTAAATTATCGTTCATTTTTATTTTTTATGTTTGTAATATCAATTCCGGCTGCGCCGGAATGATATAGAGGAGACGGCAGTGCCGTTTCCCTACCGCGATTAATTGTAGGGACAGGGCAGTGCCGTCTCCTCCGTTTATATCATTTCAACCAATCACTTTTTTAATCAAATCCAACTTGCCCTTATAAGGAGCATACCGCCATTGCAACTCCAGCCAGAATGATTTTTGCAGCACGCTTTTGTAATGCGAAAAAGTATCAAAACTCGCTTTCCCGTGATAACTTCCAATCCCACTTTCCCCAACTCCCCCAAAGGGTAAAGTTGTGACACCAACCTGCATTACCGTATCGTTAATACAAACTCCCCCCGAAGAAGTTTCCTGCAAAACTCGTTCTTGTTTCTGTTTATCCTTCGAGAACAAATACAAAGCTAAGGGTTTGGGGCGGGCGTTGATTTGGGCAAGGGCTTCCCCGAAATCCTCATACTCCAACACTGGCAAAATCGGCCCGAAAATCTCATCCTGCATCACCGGTGAATCCCAGGAGATTTTATCTAAAACAGTCGGTGCAATATACTTGTTTTCTGGGTCAGTTTGCCCGCCAATCACAATTTCTCCATCTTTGAGAAACACACTCAAACGTTCCAATTGCCGCTGATTGATAATCCGCGAATAGTCGGGACTTGTTTGTGGATTGTCACCGTAAAATCCTTGAATTGATGTTTTAATTGCTTCCATTAATTGCGGCTTGACTTTCTTGTCTACCAAGAGGTAATCTGGAGCAATGCAGGTTTGTCCGGCATTGATGAATTTGCCCCAAGCAATGCGTTTTGCCGTGTGTTCGATCTGAATGTCTGAATCGACAATGCAAGGACTTTTGCCGCCTAATTCTAATGTTACTGGTGTTAAATGTTTGGCGGCGGCTTCCATCACGATTCTGCCGATTTTTGTGCCTCCGGTAAAGAAGATGTGGTCAAATCTTTCGGCTAGTAATTGTTGGCTGACTTCCACGCCTCCCTCGACGGCTGCTATGTAGGCGGGATCGAAGATTTTGCCAATCATGTCGGCGACGACGGTTGAGGTGTGGGAGGCGATTTCTGAGGGTTTGAGGATGGCGCAGTTACCAGCGGCGATCGCCCCGACCAACGGTGATATCATGAGCTGGAATGGATAATTCCAAGGCCCGATAATCAAAACTACGCCTAAAGGTTCGGGGAAAATGCGGGCTGATGCGGGGAATTGGTCGATCGAAGTTGGTACTTTTTTCGGCTTTACCCAGGATTTGAGGTTTTTGATGGCATAATTGACTTCTGCGATCGCAGCAATTTCAAAGTATGCCTCAAACTCTGGCCGATTCAAGTCAGCCTTGACAGCATCGACGATTTGTGATTGATTAAGTTCGATCGCACTTTTAAGTTTCTTCAGTTGTTCAATCCGAAAATCCACATCTTTAGTTTTCCCAGTAGCAAAAAATTGGCGTTGCTCCCGGATCGTATCGCTGACACTCAATAGCATATTTTCTCCTGTATCTATACATAAATGTTACAATAAAAAAATGAAAATTTCCAAAAGCCATCTTTTATATTCCTGCTTGTCATTGCTTTGCTTGTTCGCAGTTACAAGCTGCAATTCGAGTTCTCAAAAACAAGTTGTTATTTGCTCAAAAGACTTTAGCGAACAAGTCATCCTTGCAGAAATTTTAGCACAGCACATCGAAGCCAAAACAGATATTAAAGTAGAACGCGAACTCAACCTCGGAGGCTCGCTTTGCCATCAATCCCTAACAGCAGGTAAAATTGACTTGTACGTCGAATATACGGGTACAGGTTTTACCAACATTCTCAAACAAAAGCCGATTTCTGACCCCAAAAAAGTCCTCGCCTACCTCAAACAAGAATATCCCAAACAGTTTAAAGCCGAATGGACTGAACCCCTGGGATTTAATAACAGTTTTGCGATTATTTTGCGGGGAGACGATGCCAAAAAACTCAACTTGCAAACTCTCTCGCAACTAAGCCAAGCAGCCCCAAAATTGCGCGCTGGTTTCGGCCCGGAATTCAAAGACAGAGAAGATGGCTTTCCCGGATTGGCTAAAACTTACGGGATTAAATTTGCAGGAGAACCGAAGGAGTTGCTATTAGGATTGCTCTATCAAGCACTGCAACAAAAAGAAGTAGATGTGATTGCTGGTAATACGACGGATGGTTTGATTCAAAGTTTGGGTTTGGTAGCGATCAAAGATGATAAGAACTATTTTCCGCCCTATGAAGCTGTGCCGGTGGTGCGATCGCAAATTTTGGAAAAATATCCCGAATTGCGTCCAGTGCTCGCAGAGTTGGGCGGCAAAATCTCCGAGGAAGATATGCGCCAACTCAACTATCAAGTTGATGGGAAACAGCAGGATGCCGCACAAGTAGCGCGGCAGTTTTTGCAGCAAAAATTGGGTGAGTCCAAGCCTGCAACTCCGGCGAAATAAAGGCACGAATTATGCAAAAAATGGTTGGAATCATGTCGAGCAAAATATCAACTATAGGTTTGTAGTGAGGACTTTAGTCCTTCTTTTTGCGGACTAAAGTCCTCACTACAAACCTACAATCGGGTGCGTCTCGAAGGAGACCGGGCGAATATAATTCGCGTCTATACAAGCACTCACGTGACGGGAGCAGGTTGAAGAACGAACGGTTGAAATTATGTTACCTTCTTTACACCGCGGAGGCGGACGAAAGTTTGTATAGGCGCGGTTTCAACCGCCGTCTTTCTTAAGTTCCTTCACTCAGCTTCACTCAGCCTCCGCAAATTCAAAATATCGCTCATATTTTTAATCTGCATACAAGTCCGCTCGAACTGTTCTTTATCCTGGATATCCATGCACAAGTCAATTAATGCCGGCAATCCTGGATATGTTTTGACTTGAGCACTGCGGACGTTCACTTTGTTGTCTTTTAAATGCGATAATACATCATTGAGAACTCCCACTCGATCGAGGGCTTCGACTTGAATGTTAACCGGATAAGTATTGGGGCGAGATTCATTGCGGTTGGTGGAATTCCAACTCACAGGAACTAATCTATCACCCGGTACACTCTCAACATTTGAACAGCCTTGTCGGTGAATCGAAATTCCTCGGATGCGAGTTACAACTCCAATAATTGATTCGCCGGGAATCGGACAGCAACAGCCGGCTAAATGATACAGCAATCCTTCTACACCTGCGATCGGCGATTTGCTCGGAGATGAACTCGGTACGGGTTTGGGTGTCGTCGATGCAGGTATTTGCACGGGGGATTCCTGGGTTCCTCCGGGTGCAGCTTCTATTTTTTGCTGCACTTTTACTAAATCTCGCAGGCGATTTACTACGAGATTTAGCGTGACTTCGCCGTAGCCCAAACCAGCGATTAAATCTTCGACGCTGTGGTAGTTGCAGCGCTGAGCTACTGATTGCATGGGTTCAGATTTCAGCAAGGATTCTAAGCCGTTTTTACCTAATTCTTTTTCCAGCAATTCCCGCCCGCGAGCGAGATTTTCATCTCGGTGCGATCGCTTTAACCACTGCCGAATTCGGTTTTTTGCTCCGTTTGTCTTGACAAAATTCAGCCAGTCGGAGCTGGGATGGCCGTTTTTTTGGTTCAAGATTTCTACAATATCACCATTCTTTAAAACCTTGTCTAGTGTCACCATCCGCCCGTTGACTCTGGCGCCGGTGCAGCGATTGCCTATTTCTGTGTGAATGCGGTAGGCAAAATCTACGGGTGTCGATCCGCTGTTGAGGGCAATTACGTCTCCGTTAGGAGTGAAAACGTAGATATCTTCGTCGAATAAGTTGTCTTTAATGCTTTGTAAATATTCGCGATCGTCTTTGAGATCTGTTTGCCATTCTAGCAGTTGCCGCAGCCAGGTAAATTTTTCGTCGTCGCCGGTAACTGTTGTGTTGGAACCGCCTGTTTCTTTGTATTTCCAGTGGGCTGCTATGCCGTATTCGGCAATGTGGTGCATTGCTACGGTGCGAATTTGGACTTCGATGGGGCGGCCGCTGGTGCCGATGACTCCGGTGTGCAACGATTGATAGCGGTTGGCTTTTGGTAAACCGATATAGTCTTTAAATCGGCCGGGAATCGGGCGGAATGAATCGTGGACGATCGCCAATGCGCGATAACAGTCATCATTAGTTTCTACTATGATCCGCACCGCAGCAATATCGTACACTTGGTTAAAGCCTTTTTGCCGGCGCTGCATCTTCCCATAAATCCCGTACAAATGTTTGGGACGGCCGCTGACTTCGTAGCATTTAATGCCTAGATTGTCAAGCCTGTCTCGCAAACAATCTGTGACTTCTGCAAGTTGGGTTTCTCGATCGCCCCGCTTGACTGCCACCAAGTCCTGAATTTCGCGGTAAGCTTCCGGTTCCAAGTATTTAAAGGCTAAATCTTCCAATTCCCACTTAAAGCGCCCGATACCCAAACGGTTCGCCAGGGGAGCAAAAATATCTCGGGTTTCTAGGGCAATGCTGCGCTGCTTTTCTTCGGACAAATGCTCCAAAGTCCTCATATTGTGCAGCCTGTCTGCGAGTTTGACGACAATCACGCGAATATCTTTAGCCATTGCTAGGAACATTCGGCGGAAATTTTCGGCAAGGCGCTCTGTTTTGCTGGAAAAATTAAACTTAGAAAGCTTGGTGACGCCTTCGACTAACTGTCGCACTTCTGCCCCAAACCGCTGTTCTATTTCTTCGAGAGTAATATCTGTATCTTCCACAATGTCATGCAGGAAACCAGCGGCAATCATGGCGCTGTTTCCACCCATATATCGCAGTATTCCAGCTACAGCTACGGGATGGCAAATATAAGGTTCTCCAGATTTGCGGTACTGTCCTTCGTGCAAGTCGCGCGCAAATTCAAAAGCCCGACAAATTAAGCCGTTGTCCGTCGTACAATTGGGATTTGGGGCTTCGTCAGGTTGCGATCGAGCATTCAGACATTCTTGCAGCCAATCGGGAACTATGCAAGGATCGATCGCATTCGAGGGAGTCAGAGTGTTTGCGTTCATGGGGTACACCTTTAAAAATTAGAAATACAAATGGTTAAATGCCAGTTTTCGGTTGAATTGCCGAAATTATGTGTTTAGTTATACTAAACTAATTGAATGCCACAATTTGCAATCCCAAAAAATAGTCGATTTTTGTGTTAACTATACCTATCTAATTGCGAGCTGCCCCCCCTCGCAGGTAGGAAAATATAGTGACTCCACTGCCGCCACTCCGTTCTGTCGATCGCGTAAGATGGGGATATTTTGGCGGTAGCAGTGGAGGTCAGTCGATTTGAGATTTGAGATTTGAGATTTGACTCGACAGATGAATCTGGAACTAGGGTCTAAAATTTGAAGATATCCACTAAGCGCGAGCATTGGGACACTGTACCTGTTTTTGGTGGAGCGGGCGATCGACATTTACAGGCAACGCTAAACTCAAAGCAGAGGCCAGAGCGATGCTTGATAGTTGACAGTTGACAGTTGACAGTTGACAACTTAAAGCAGAAGCCAGAGCGATGCTTGACAGTTGACAGTTGACAGTTGAGAGTTGACAGTTGAAAACTCAAAGCAGAAGCCAGAGCGATCGAGCGATGCTTGACAGTTGAGAGTTGAGAGTTGACAGTTGACAGTTGAAAACTCAAAGCAGAAGCCAGAGCGATCGAGCGATGCTTGACAGTTGAGAGTTGACAGTTGACAGTTGACAGTTGAAAACTCAAAGCAGAAGCCAGAGCGATCGAGCGATGCTTGACAGTTGAGAGTTGAGAGTTGACAGTTGACAGTTGAAAACTCAAAGCAGAAGCCAGAGCGATCGAGCGATGCTTGACAGTTGAGAGCTGACAGTTGAGAGTTGACAGTTGAAAACTCAAAGCAGAAGCCAGAGCGATCGAGCGATGCCCCCAAGTGATAAATTTTCTCGAAAAACAGGGAATTGCTGCAAAAAGGCACGGCTTTCCTTCATCTGAGCCAACCTTAAGCAAGAATCTACTTTGATTATAAAGACAAATTTGTTCACAAAATCATGATATTGTCCGAAGACCGCCGCCATTGCTACGAAGAATTACAGCAAGCACTCGAACAGCTACAAAGAACTGTCGCAGAGGATAATCTCGATCGGGCAGCGCTGGCGATCGAATACAAAAAAGTGCAACAATTTTTCGGAAACCAAATTATGAGAGTCCCCAGCGCTGAGTTAGACGCCTCAGAACCCCCCCCAGAACAGTCATACTTGACGGAAATTCACAAGCAACTGCGGTTATTGGGAACAGATGTCACGTTTTTGCAAGTCGCGAAGCAGCCAGCGACAGCATCCGCGAGGCAAACTGCGGCTGCGGAGCGACTTAACACGCTAATTGGCTACTGCGGTGCGGTGCTCCAAAAAAATTATGGTGCTTCTGGGCCCGTCCAGATGCAAAATTAATATCTGAATTAACAGGGAATAGATAAGGCAAGGAGAAAGAAAGCGGTGGAATGTCCAAAATGTAAACATCCCAACTTAGACGGCGGCACCTTAGCCGGCAGTATGTCGGTGCTGTGGTGTCCCAACTGTTACGGTATCTGGATTCCGGGCAAAGAATACGAAGCTTGGCAGAAAGAACACAGCCTGTGGTACAACAAATCCGAGAAGCCTCAGGTGACTGGCACTCTCGGCATAGAATTCACCCCGTCTCCCTACGACAGCAAAGCAGCACTGTGTCCCGAAGACGGTCACTATCTGTCGCGGGCAAAGGTTCCGTTTAGCAGAGTACCCTTTTACATAGAGCGCTGTATGCTGTGCGGAGGAATTTGGTGCGATAACGGCGAGTGGGATATTCTCGAAAGTCTGGGATTCCACACCGAGATTGACAAGATGTTTTCTCCCAACTGGCAAGCTAAGGCCCGCGTGCAAGAACTCGCTGCTCGGGAACGTCAGGTGCTGACTGAGAAGCTGGGCCCGGATATCGCCGGATATGTATTGGAACTAGCGGAAGTTTTAGCAGACCATCCCCATGCTGATTGTGCGGCTACTTACATATTGCGGAGAGCTGAGTTGAAGCGAAAGGAAATTTAGTCAGTTGGCAGTTGACAGTTGACAGTTGACAGTTGGCAGTGCTCATTGGTCAGTTGGCAGTTGGCAGTTGGCAGTTGGCAGTTGGCATTAGTCATTAGTAGATAGTGACTAATAACTAACAACGGGAGCATCTCAGTTTTGATTTTACAGTGCTGTCCCCGCTCGCGATCTATCCAACACTCGCGAGCGGGGACAGCACTGTAAAGAAATTGCTTTTTTGCAAAATTGAGATGCTTCCCTAACAAGTAACAACTAACAAGTAACAACTAACAAGTGAATTGGTAGTAAGGATAAAACTTCTCCCGTTACCCCCGATCGATGACTCCATGTTCTCACTACAAACGATTAACGATTGAAGATTATATGACTGGACATGATACGACCAATAACCAATAACCAATAACCAATAACTAATAACTAATAACTAATAACTAAGGACTAAAGACTAATGACTAATGACTCTTCTCTATTTTCCGTTGAAAATCTGCGAGTAGCTTATCCTCAGCGGCGGGGCCAATCCGGTTGGGCCGTTGATGGGGTTTCCCTGACGCTGGAACCGGGGGAAAAACTGGGATTAGTTGGGGAGTCTGGGTGCGGTAAGTCAACTTTGGGAAGGGCGGCGATGCGGTTGTTGCCGGATTCGACTTTGGTTGAGGGGCGGGTTGGTTTTGGGGGAGAGTCGGTGTTTGACATGAATGCTTCCCGGCTGAGACGGTTTCGGGGCGAAGCTGTGGCGTTAATTTTTCAAGATCCGATGACTCGTCTCGATCCTTTGATGACTGTTGGGGAACACTGCATCGAGACTTTGCAGGCTCACAGACCGAATTTGAATCGCAAGGAAGCTAAGAAACGGGCGATCGAGATTTTGGATGCTGTGAAAATTCCGGCGTCTCGCTGGTCGCAATTTCCCCACGAATTTAGCGGTGGAATGCGCCAAAGAGTGGCAATTGCTTTGGCTCTTTTGCTCGATCCGAAGTTAATTGTGGCGGATGAACCGACGACGAGTTTGGATGTAACTGTCGCTGCTCAGATTTTGCAGGAATTAACCCGACTTTGTGCTTCAAGGGGAACGGCGATTTTGCTGATTTCTCACGATTTGGCGATGGTGGCTGAGTATTGCGATCGCATTGCGGTGATGTACGGCGGCAAAGTCGTAGAAACCGGGCCGGTGTTGGATGTTTTTGAACGGCCGCAACACGAATATACTCGATCGCTCTTAAAAGCAGCTTTGCACATTCAAGCTGATTCGGGTAAAGGGTTAACATCGGAGGAAAGAAGGACTGAAGTCCTCACTACAAACTTAACAAATTCGCCGGAAAGAAGGACTGAAGTCCTCACTACAAACTTAACAAATTCGCCTCTGTTGACTGTGACGAATTTGCAGCAGCACTACAGTTTAGAAAGTAATTTATTAGACCAATTATTTTCCAGGAACCGCCAGGTAATTAAAGCCGTAGACGGCGTTAGTTTGCAGCTAGAATGCGGGGAAATCCTCGGGCTTGTAGGGGAGTCCGGCTGCGGAAAAAGTACGTTATCGCGCACAATTTTGCGGCTGATTCCCCCGACAGGTGGCAAAGTTGAATTTCAAGGAATAGATATTACTGCCCTGAGCCGCGATGCTGTCAGGAAACACCGCCGCCAAATGCAAATGGTATTTCAAGATCCCCACGCTTGCTTGAATCCGATGATGACTGTCGGGCAAAGTATTATCGATCCTTTGTTGATTCACAAATTAGCTAAGGGAGAAGAAGCTAAAAAACAAGTAATCCAAATGTTAGAGCGGGTGGGTTTGACTCCTGGAGAGGATTTCTTTCGCCGTTATCCGGGGGAACTCTCGGGGGGACAACAGCAGCGGGTTTCCATCGCCCGAGCTTTGATTGCTCGGCCGCAACTGATTATTTGCGACGAACCGGTGAGTATGCTGGATGCTAGCGTGCAGACTCAGGTATTAGAGCTGATGCTGGAGTTGAAGCAGGAATTTAATTTGACTTATCTGTTTATTACGCACGATTTGTGGGTGGCGAGGTTTTTTTGCGATCGCATTGCGGTAATGAATTCGGGAAAAATTGTGGAAATCGGGAAAACTAGGGATATTTTTACTAATCCGCAGCACCCTTATACTCAGGAGTTATTGCAGGCTGCTCCTTTACTGGCTCGAACTCAATAAAAATGTATAAAATTAGCGCAATCAGATATCAGTCACGAACTTCTAGATGGATTTCGGAAATTTCTGATTAAATTCGTTACAGTGAAGGGATACTTTTCAAATCATCCCACGGACACCAAGCAAATATGGCAAAATCTGACTTAGGCAGTTTTGCGGTGGCATCCGAAGCCTCACTCGAAATCGCAGAGGATGAGGACACCGAGATCGATCGTCCGACGGTAAGTAGATCGTCAGCATACAACAGTTGGTCTGCCGACGATCCCGTGGGAGCTTTGTTCAAAGAAATGGCTCGCTATCCCCTACTGACTGCCACCGAAGAGGTAGAGTTAGCGCGTCGCGTTCAAGAATTGGTAGCCCTTCAGGAACTAGAAGAGCGTTTAAAGCAGGAATTGAACAGAGTGCCCACAAAAGTTGAACTCGCCGCTGCTTTGGGAGTGAGCGAAACTCAACTGCAACAGATGCGCTACCAGTGTCAGTCGGCAAAACGAAAAATGATCAGCTCTAATTTGCGCTTGGTGGTTTCGATTGCCAAACGCTATCTCAACCGGGGCGTGCCTTTTCTTGATTTAATTCAGGAAGGAGCTTTGGGTTTGAACCGAGCCGCCGAAAAGTTCGATCCTGAGAAGGGTTATAAATTTTCTACCTATGCCTATTGGTGGATTCGCCAAGGAATTACCCGCACAATTGCCAATCAAGGGCGAACAATTAGGTTGCCGGTTCACATTGTCGAACAGTTAAATAAACTTAAAAAAGTTTATCGGGATTTAAGGCGTTCTCTTCAACGCAATCCCACTGAACTTGAACTTGCTAAGGAAATGGAAGTTACTTCCGAACAGCTTCGTTACCTCCAGCAAGTGCGCCGCCAATCTTTATCTCTCAACCACCGCATCGGCACGGAAGAAAGTTCGGAACTTTTGGATGTTATTGAAGATAACGCAACGCAATCTCCCGAAGCTCAGATGAATGAGATGATGATGCGCCAAGATATTTTGGAGGTGTTGGATAATATTTTGACTGAGCGGGAAAAAGAGATTGTTGCTATGCGTTACGGTTTGATAACTGGCGAACCTTACACTTTAGAAGAAGTCAGTAGTTTGTTCAATCTGTCCCGCGAACGAGTCCGTCAAATTCAAAATAAGGCAATGCGAAAGCTGCGGCGCCCTCAAGTGACGGAACGGTTGAAGGGCTGGTTGAAATAAGCTTCAAAACATTGAGTTGGCATTTTGAAAATTATTAAAATTATTTAGGGTGGGCTTCTCCCCACCCTAAATTTGCATATTCAAGTTCAGTTGACCAGGGACTGCTTGACAATCTACAAATAATATCAAATCCGGTAGCATGGTCTATTTAGCTCTCTATTCTCTCCCCTCTGTGTCCTCTGTGTTCTCTGCGGTTAAATCATTTCCATGCAATCAGAAGCGATATAATGACTGATTATTGAAAAAACCAGGTGCGTCGCTATGAGATTGTCAAGATATAGCGGTTATCAAAAAAGTGAGGTACGTTGTTGGGATGCGATCCCTCTTAATTTAGTGGTTATGTAAGCTGTCAGTCTTACCTCATCTCTTTGAGAAAGGCTATATTTGGGGGATTTTGAATGGCGACTCACCCTACAAATAATGACAGGTTATTGAAAACTTTAGGTACGTCGCTATGAGATTGTCAAGACATTTTGGGGATTTTTAATGGCGACGCACCTACAAATAATGACAACAGAAAACTGTCAACTGTCAACTGTCAACTGTCAACTGTCAACTGTCAGTGGCGACGCACCTACAAATAATGACAACTGTCAACTGTCAACTGTCAGTGGCGACGCACCTACAAATAATGACAACAGAAAACTGTCAACTGTCAACTGTCAACTGTCAACTGACTACTGACTTCTGTTATATTTAATTGTTGATTGTCGCTTACTACTGATTGATTTATGTCTGATGAGGTGATTTTGCGTCCAGCTACCCGTGCTGATGTGCCGGTGCTGTTTGATTTGATTAAGGCTTTAGCTGAGTACGAAAAGTTATCTCATGCGGTAACAGGTAATGCGGTTGATTTGGAAAATCATTTGTTTGCCGATCGCCCTTTTGCTGAAGCGATTCTAGCAGAATGCGAAGGTCGGATTGTAGGCTGGGCGCTATTTTTTTACAATTATTCTACTTTTTTGACTCAGCCGGGGATTTATTTGGAGGATTTGTTTGTGCTTCCTGAGTTTCGCGGGCGGGGAATTGGCAAGTCTTTGATTGTTTATTTGGCGCGGTTGACGGTGGAAAGGGGCTGCGGGCGTTTGGAGTGGAGTGTGTTGGATTGGAATGAATTGGCGATCGGATTTTACAAGGGTATCGGTGCTGATGTGATGCCCGACTGGCGGATTTGCCGGGTGGCGGGGGAGTCTTTGGCGAGTTTGGCCTCGAAGTGATTGTAGATCGTTGCCAAAAATATAGGAAAATTTAGATAATAGTTGAGTTCAATTGGGAGAAGAGATGATGATTATTTGGGTAAACGAGCAAATCGATCCGTCTGGTATTCTTTATGCTTGCATTGCTTGTGTCGATGATACTCAAGCTAAGGAATGCCACGAATCTTTCAAGCAGAATTTGAGTGCAGAACAAAAAGAACAGGGCTGGGTTGCTACATTGCGGACTGTTAGTGCTTGGGATGACGTACCTGTTAACGCTTTGAAATTGAATTAATATCAAATCCGTTTACATCGGAATTACTTATTCCTCTCTCTTCTCTTTCTCTGTGTTCTCTGCGTTCTCTGTGGTTAAATAATTCAAAAAAAACCGTAGTAGATGAGATAATATAATATGGCGGTTCAATGCGATCGCCCATATCGCCCTGCACATTATTACTTATTCCTCTCTCTTCTCCTTCTCTGTGTTCTCTGCGTTCTCTGTGGTTAAATAATTCAAAAAAAACCGTAGTAGATGAGATAATATAATATGGCGGTTCAATACGATCGCCCATATCGCCCTGCACATTATTACTTATTCCTCTCTCTTCTCCTTCTCTGTGTTCTCTGCGTTCTCTGTGGTTAAATAATTCAAAAAAAACCGTAGTAGATGAGATAATATATGGCGGTTCAATACGATCGCCCATATCGCCCTGCACATTAGCTGAAAAAAAACAAGACTATTTGAATACAAGTTGGTAAAAAAAAAGTAAATTCTACAAGGATTTTTAGCTTTACTATTATTAAGTAGAGGGATTTCAAATTGTCAAGTTAAGTTTTTATGATTGAGACATTATTTCACGCTTATACGCCTCTAGTGATCTGGACTGGCTTGGGACTGCTGGTATTTCAATACATCCCAGTTGATTTTCCTAAACTGCTGAGCCGCTTTCTGTTTTGGATTGGGATACCGCTGCAAATTGCAGTTTTAGCCCGTCAGAGCGATTTTTCTGGTGCTGTCGGATTCACACCGGCGATCGCCATATTCGTATTATTTGTCAGTACGAGTTTAGCTTGGTTGACTTGGGTATTATTACGGCGGCTGAGCACCCGCCACGTCAAAAAGCCATATTTTGACGGCAAACATTCTGTAGTTAATTTATTTCTATTAAATATAAATTCCCTGACGCGATCGAGCCAAGGCAGTTTTATCCTAGCTGCGATGTTAGGGAATACCGGCTTTGTCGGATTAGCAATCACCCCCGCGATCATCAGCAGCGATAACAACAACTGGGCCGTCTTGTACAGCGTCACCAACAACGTGATCGGAAGCTACGGATTTGGTGTATTTCTTGCTAGCTATTTCGGGCATTCCGATGGAAAAAATCACTGGTGGATTCAGCTTCGGGACGTGATAACAGTTCCCGCTCTCTGGGCATTTATCATAGGTTTTTTTACAAGAAATATCCCCTTGCCTGAGAATGTAGAATCGGGATTGCAGACGGCAGTTTTAGGGGTAATTGCTAGTGCTTTGGTGTTGGTTGGTATCCGGCTGAGAGCTATTAAAACATGGCAAAGTTTTGAACTAGCGTTAATCCCGTCGCTGTTAAAAGTGGTAATTGTGCCGGTGCTGATCGGATTTGGTGCTAGTTTTTTCGGATTGAGCGGCGATCCGAGGTTGGTTTTGGTGTTGATGTCGGGAACGCCCACGGCTCTTTCGGTGCTGATTTTAGCAGAAATATATGAACTCGATCGCGATTTGTTAGCTAGCAGCATCGCCCTCACTTCTGTCGGTTTGCTGTTGATGCTTCCGCTGTGGTTGGCTTGCTTTATTTGATATTAGCTGAGTTGACAGGTTGACAGTTTGTAGGGGCGGTGCCCCCGTGCCCGCCCTCTTACTGGTTGACTGTTGCTCTAAGGAAGAGGGAAGAAGAAAAAATAGTCCTTGATGCACGTAATCTGTATAGCGATCCTCGCATCATTTGCATAATTATTGGAGGGGTTCACCGGCCGCGCGATCGCTCTATAGATAAGGGGTAGGCACGGGGGCACTACCCCTACGAATTTATCTGAATCATTTAGGATTGCTGTCTGTAGGGTGCGGATCCAGCACTTCTACCATGACAATAGCTGGCGGTTGCTAATATTAGCTGAATTGTCAAATTATATAGCTCTCAAATTTCGGATTATAATTGACAATAACTGCACGGGAAACGACGATGAACGAGACAATAACTGCTACAGGTTTGCCTCCTGCATTCCCCGATCATACCCAACTGCCAGAGGAAGACGGTACATTTGTGAAGAATTTTCAGGAGCATCCCCAGAGTATCATTCTGACAGATTCGATCGCGCCGGTGGTAGAGCGGCTGCATCCAGACGGACAATATGCGATCGGGCAAGATTGCGGTATTTACTGGCGAGAAACTGACCCGCCAGAGCGAGGCGCAGAAGCACCTGATTGGTGTTATATACCCAACGTACCCGCAACAATCGACGGTTATCGCCGTTCCTATGTACTTTGGCGGGAACATATGGCTCCTTTCATTGCTTTAGAGTTTGCTAGCGGGAATGGAAATGAAGAGCGCGATTCCCTTCGGGATAGCTTCGCTTCACGCACTCCGCTTGCTGTGGCAGCTGACGGTACTACAACTAAACCGGGTAAGTTTTGGGTTTACGAAAGAATCATCCGCATTCCTTACTACGGGATTTATGAAATTAAAACGGGCAATTTAGAAGTCTATCACCTGATAGATTTTGCCTATCGCAGGATCGAGCCAAACGAACGCGGTCACTATCCCATCCCTATATTAGATATAGAATTGGGACTTTGGCAGGGAAGTTATCAAAATCAAGAAATGCTCTGGCTGCGGTGGTGGGATTCCCAGGGTAATTTGCTGTTAATTGGCTCCGAACAAGTTGAAATTGAGCGGGCTAGAGTGGAACAAGAACGGCAAAGAAATGAGCAAGAACGGCAAAGAACCGAGCAAGAACGGCAAAGAACCGAGCAAGAACGGCAAAGAGCCGAGCAAGAACGGCAAAGAGCCGAACAAGCAGAGCGCAAAGCCGAACAAGCAGAGCGAAAAGCCACCCAGTTAGCCTCCCGACTCCGAGCAATGGGCATCGATCCGGATGCTGAGGATTGATATCAAATCTGATGGTCTCGGAGTTATACTGGGCGTGCGATCGTCTTCCGAGAAGGACGATCGCACTACTAAATTTAAATTGGTGACTTGTCCGAGAAAATGCCTGGGTAATTTATTTGCTGAATAACAGACAGCAAAGCACACAGAAACAGTCAACAATCCTATCTATCTATTCCCCGATGACAAACTCAGTTTTGATCGATCGTTTAGGTAACTGGAATCCGCAACTGCTGCGGGAACTTCGCGGTAGACTCAAACCCCACACAGTCATTGCAACAGTCTCGTTTTCGATCGTCTGCCAAATTATTTTACTGGTGATTGCCTCGCCAAATTCCCGCCTCTTTTCAGACGGCTGGCTGGACTTGTGGCAAATCATCACTTGGATGCTCCCCTATGTAACATTTACCCTCGGAAGTTATTCGATCGTCAACGATATCGGACAGGAACAGAAACGGGGAACTCTGAATTTTATTCGGCTGAGTCCGTGTCCGGCGTGGCAGATTCTGCTGGGTAAAATGCTGGGCGTTCCCGTACTGCTGTATATTTTCCTGGGGCTGATGGTTCCCCTGCACTGCTTGGCTGGCTTGCAAGCTGGCGTTTCGCTGCCCCTGATTGCCAGCGTCTATCTGATGCTCGCACCTGGATGCGCTATATGCTACAGCCTGATGATGCTCTGCGGGCTGGCAAGTGAAACAGAGAAAAGGGCGCACCCACCACAGGCAACAGCCTTTGGAGTTGGGGCGATCGCCTGTTGCGCCATCTCGCCATTTTACATGGGCTGGAACACCGCCATCACATGGCGGCCGCTGTTGGCGAATTCAGAAATATTCGGAGATCCACATTCTGTTGTTTCGTGGTTTTTGATTCCGATTAACAACATAGGTTTGGTGTCTCACGCTTTTAGTTTAGCGGTCTTAGGCGCTACTGCGTTTTTGTTGTGGCAAATATTGTTGCGGACTTTCAACAAACCTCGATCGACTGCGATCGGCAAACGGCAAAGTTATGCCATTTTAGCTGGTATAGAAGTTCTCGCTCTAGGCTTTTTCCTACCCACAAGCGTGGTGGATGAGCAGAACGCCACCTTGGCAGCTATCTCTATGTACGTTTTGACCGTTATGCTGCTGCTGGTTTTAATGGTTGCTATCTGCCCTCAACGCCAAGCTTTATTAGAGTGGGTACGCTATGATTCTCCGGGCTGGCAAAGCTTAATTTGGTCGGATCGAAGCCCTCTGTTAGTGGCAGTTATTATCCATCTAATCGTAGTAAGTGCGCTGTTAGTACCTTGGCTATTTGGGATAGGTATCGGCACTAAAAAACTTGTAGAAACAGGACTAATAGTTCTGTGTACGACGAATACGATCTTAATGTACGCCACCTTCGTGCAACAAGTTTGTGCCACGAAAATTCGCAATCCAATAGGGTGGGCGATTTGTGGATTGGGCATTTGGTCGTTCATTGCTCCCCTAATGCTCCGATTTTGGAAACTCATCCCCGATCGCAATCCTGCAACCGCCGCACTTTGGACGCTATTCGGCTATGGGTTTTGGCAGTTCGACAAACCAACAACAATACCTTTTGTGGGATTGGGAATCCTTGCTCAATGGGTGTTTTTGGCATTTCTGCTGTGGAGATTTCAGAAAACTATGCAGAAATTGAAAGCAGGAACTTAGTGCGATTTTAGATTTGGGATTGGCAGCGATCGCAATTCGAGTTCTATACTAGAGCAATCCTAATTATTTCGCACCAATCGTAAGTCGAGCGGACTTCCTTCCAGTCACAAACAACAAAGCTTATGGAAACCAAACCACCTCTACCTCCCTTTACGCTAGAAACAGCTAAAGCCAAAGTTCAAGCTGCCGAAGATGCCTGGAATACCCGCGATCCAGAACGAGTAGCTCTAGCTTATACAGAAGATTCTCAATGGAGAAACCGCGCCGAATTCTTCAGCGGACGGGAACAAATCAAAGCTTTTTTAACACGAAAATGGGCAAAAGAATTAGATTACCGTTTAAAGAAAGAACTGTGGAGTTTTACAGATAATCGAATTTCTGTTCGTTTCGAGTATGAATGGCACGATGATTCGGGATACTGGTATCGCGCCTATGGAAACGAACAGTGGGAATTTGCCGAAAATGGGTTAATGCGAAGACGTGAAGCGAGCATTAATGATGTTCCAATTAAAGAATCCGATCGCAAATTTCGATAAGTACGCAGTTGCGCTTGGGCGCTCTTAGGTACGTAGTTGCGCTTTAGCGCTCCGAAGGCCTAGCCTTTTTCAAAAAGTGAGGTATGACTGATACGTTATGTAACCAGTTCAACTAAGGAGGCTCAAGCCCAACAACGTACCTCAGGCAGAGCCTTTTTCAAAAAGTGAGGTATGACTGATACGTTATGTAACCCTTAAATTAAGAGGGCTAAAGCCCAACAACGTACCTTCGGAGCGCTAAAGCGCAACAACATACCTGATGCTCAATCAGTCAGCAAACTCGGAGAAGTTATCACAAATACATCCCTAGTTCCCACGCCTTCAGACTCCGGTTTAATTGGCGTAGTAAAGTGGAAAAACTCGTGATCGTTAACTAACAGCAATTCTCCCGGATGCAGAATTTTATTAAAAACAGGCTTCTCCTTCTTCGCCAAATACAAATGCGTTTCCCCGCCCACAATATTAGTGCGATCGACCGAGAAAATCCCGATAAAATCAGTACCGTCTTGGTGAATGCCTTCCGGTGCGGGGTTGCCGAAATTTTTCGGCGAACAACTCGTCCTGATTTGATGCACTCCGATTTCAGCTTCCGGGTGAATTTTGCATGAATCGAAGAAAGCAAAAATCAGTTGTTTGAAGTTATCGAGTGCAATTAGCCGATCGTCCAATTCAGCAAATTCCCGCCGGATGTCGCCCACCACCGGATTGTACTCTTTACTTTGAAACAAATAGCCGTGAGGTAACTTAACTAACTCATTTCCGTTCACGACAAACCGCGACAATCTTCTCGAACGATACTTGCCTTTAATATAAGGATCCACAGGCATATCGTTAAAAAATGGCTTGAAACCTTCTAGCTTAATCGAGTTTACTTTCTTAAAAGTAAACATGAAAGCATAGTCCAAATGAATGGATTCTAATACGGTTTTCATGGATTATTCTCCTTTAAGCCTTGCTCCCTTCCTAAGTTTTGCCTTAAGAAGGTTGATACTTCTACTCTAGCTCAGGTTTTTTGAATGAGTCGTAAAAAACACTACAAAATTTGCAAAGATATCGTAAAGAAGGAAGAAGGAAGAGGGAAGAGGGAAGAAGACATATAGCATTTCTCAGAAAGATGAGGGCATAGGGCATAGGGCATAGGGCATAGGGCATAGGGCATAGGGCATAGGGCATAGGGCATAAGTTTCCGCAGGCATAGCTCACTTTTTTGAGAACCGCTATACACAGCAAGCTTTTTAGCGATCGCAATTTCACGTTTAATTAAGTGAATTTACTTAGCAATTAAGAGGGAAGAAGGAAAAAAAAGAGGTAACAAGACATACATAGCAAGCTTTTTGGCGATCGCGATTTCAGTTTTAATTAAGTGGATTTACTTAGCAACTTAACTGCGGACAGCTTTGACTAGCGACTGACAAGCCCGCAGGAAAACGGCAACATCGACCCCAACAGCAACGTACTGAACGCCCGCATCAATCCACTGCTTGGCGATTTCGGGGTTGTCGGCAAAAGTACCTGCTGCTTTGCCTGCTTTGCGGATGGTTTGCACTGCTTCCTGCATCATGTCGATGACTCGCCGATCGCGAACTTGGCCCGGAATGCCGATCGACTGTGACAGATCGTAAGGCCCCAGAAAAATCACATCAATATCAGGGACAGTCACAATTTCTGCCAGGTTGTCGATGCCACCTTTACCTTCGATGTGAATCACCACCAAGGATTCTTCATTGAGTTTGTCCGTGATATCAACCCCCGCAGCAGTATAACGTCCCGCCCGCGTAGCGAAAGAAAGGCCGCGCGCGCCCAGAGGACTGTATTTAGCGCTTTTGACAGCAATTTCGGCATCGATTTTGCTTTCAATTTGAGGTATTTGAACGCCTGCGCTGCCGATGTCGAGAGCTCGTTGAATTTGCGGCCCGTCATTTTTGCGGACGCGGACGATGGGTGCAATTCCGACGCAGTCGGCGGCGCGGCACAAATCTTCAGCCGCTAGCGGGTGCAGGGGGCCGTGTTCCATGTCGATGACGGCGAAATCAAATCCAGCATGACCGCAGATTTCCATGAATGCGGGATAGGCGCAGTTCATAAATAAGCCGAGTACTGTTTCGCCTTGTTTAATTTTTTGTTTGAGTTCGTTTTGACGCATAAGTTTGGAGTTTTTAACCGCAGATGAACGCGAATTGATGCGGATTATTTTAAATTTTATATAGCACTTCTCAAGCGTGGTGAGGTATGGCCGATGCCCGATGCCCGATGCCCGATGCCCATGAATAGCTCATTTTTTTGAGAAAGTTTATAATTCACAAAATCCTGCAACAAGTTACTTTATGTCAAGAGAATTGACATAAATCTTATAGCTGACTTTGCTTCTATTTTAAAAGGAATCAAACACAAAAGCCATGCAAAAATAAACATTCCTAATATCGGTAAAAATATTGGGCCCACAGAGGGTTCTACGAACCAAGCAAATAAAGCAAACATTCCAATACTGCCCGTTGTCCACAACCAAAGAATCATAAATGCTAGGACTATTTTATGTAAAGTCAGCCTAATTTTGATGGAACAACCAAACGGTTGAGAATGGATATCTCCTTCGATAATTGGCAAAAATGAATTGCGGCCCGTGATGATGCGACTGATTTTGAAGGTATTGCCAGAAATTGTTCCTTCGTAAGGTTTTGCAGGTGGCGGGCCGAAGGGTAGAGTTACTCTAAAAAGTTTGGGAGGAGTGACAACTTCGTCCAACCTGTGCAAAACTTCCGAAAAAGTTAAACTTGTCGTAATTGTTAAACTCTCAAAAGGAATCAAAGATCTAAAAAATTTGACGATTTTAAGCATAAGGTTTATCCTGCTTTTATATAGTTGTTGATGGTATTTATGCCTCTTGTATAAAAAAGTTTGCCCTGACAGCACGGCGAAATACCAGTATACTGCAAAATAAACATTTGGATGCGATGAGTGTTGTTCACTTATGTCTAAATTGATTCCACAATCTCCGATTAAACTGCGACGGTATCTATTTTCTTCGCTCAAAGGTCGATCGCTCGTCACTTTCACCCTCAGCCTGATTGCCTCCCTCTCGGCTGTTACCCCAGCCTCGGCTGCGCTTCCTCGCAATCCAGACAAAGAAGAAACTTGCGACATTCTCGTAGCAGGCGGCGGGCTAGCAGGTGCTGCTACCGCCTACGAAGGTTTGCTGGCGGGGCGCACCGTTTGCATCACCGAAATTACTGACTGGCTGGGCGGTCAAATTTCCTCCCAGGGAACCTCCGCACTAGATGAAAGAGACACTCAGCGATCGCTCTTATTTTACCCGCGCGGCTACCTAGAACTGCGGCAGCGCATCAAGGAACATTACGGGAGACTAAATCCCGGCGGCTGTTGGGTTAGCTATTCCTGTTTCATGCCCTACAACGGCCACAAAATTTTATCTGACATCTTGCAAGATGCCGCCGAAAAAGGGAAAGGCAAACTGAAATGGTTTCCCAATACGGTGATTAAAGAACTAGGAATTACTCCGGCATCGGCGGGGAATGCGGTTGGGGGCCAACAGATTAAAAGTGCGATCGGCATTCAACACAAACCAGCCCCCAACACCGGGCCAATCAACACCGAAACTCTGTCTCAAACTATCGAAGACGCCTATCGCTACGAAAACTCGGCGCGATTTAACAAAACTATTATTCGGTTTACTTCCAAACCTCCCAACCAGTCAAAAGCAAAACCGAGAGGTGCCGATTGGTTCGTGGTAGATGCGACTGAAACAGGCGAATTGATCGGACTTGCCGATGTTCCCTACCGCCTCGGAATTGACCCGCGTTCCCCTCTCGAACCTTCCTCCGCCAGCCCCACCGGCGACACTTACTGCACCCAAGGTTTCACCTACACTTTTGCCATGGAGGCAACGAAGGAACCGCAGCAGCACCAACAGCCGTCTTTCTACCAACAATACGCTCCTTACTACAGTTATGAATTAGCAAGATTAGCTAGTTTTCCGCTAGTTTTCAGCTACCGCCAAATTAGGAGCATGAGACCGGATGAACCGCGCCCTGCCGATCCGAAGCAATTCCCGATTTATCCTGGGGATATTTCTATGCAAAACTGGACGTGGGGGAATGATTACCGTCCCGGTTCTGCCGAGGATAATTTAATTTATTCTCGATCGCAATTGGCAGCAAACGGTCAACTGCAACCTGGCGGGTGGATGGGCGGTTTGCGCGCGGAAACTTTGCGCCGCGGCGAAGAAAATGCCAAAGGATTTTTCTACTGGCTGGTAGCAGGAACTACTGACTCGCAATTAGGTAACGGAGTGAAAAAGCCTTATCCTAACAATCGCTTTTTGAGCGGCTTGAATTCGCCAATGGGGACGGTGCACGGACTTTCTAAGTATCCTTATATGCGCGAGGGGCGGCGGATTATTGGGCGGCCGACTTTGACTCAACCTCAAGGTTTTACGGTGTGGGAAGTTGATATGTCTCGCAATGATTTTAAGACGGATTTTTACCGCCAGAATTTGTCGGAACAAGAGTATCGAAATTTGTGGCTGGCTTTGGGAGGCTTGAATGCGCCGGCTTTGGCTGTGGGAATTCAGTCTGTTGAGGAGACAAAATCGCGATCGCGCGCCACGATTTATCCTGATAGTGTGGGAATCGGTCATTATGCGATCGACTTTCACCCCTGCATGACCAACAGCCCACCAGAAGCACCGGGAAACACCGAACGCGAAGGAACTCGCAAAGGTCAAGGGGCTGCTTATCCGTTCCAAATTCCGCTGCGGGCAATGATTCCTCAGAAAATTGACAATATGTTAGTAGCCGGCAAAAGTATTGCTGTCAGCCACACGGCGGCGGCTGCTTATCGAGTGCATTCCTTTGAATGGTCTGCTGGGGCTGCTGCTGGAGTTACCGCCGCTTTTTCCCTGGAAAAGGGGATTATACCCTATGAATTGGTGGACGAATTGCCGTCCCGCGAGCCCAATTTGGAGGCGTTACAGTTGCGGTTGCAGCAAAACAAGAATCCGATCGCATTTCCGGGTACTTCTATCTTCAATAACTCTTGGCAAAACTGGAAATAAATCAGAAGTCAGTTGTCCGAAGGAAGAGGGAAGAAGGAAGAGGGAAGAGGGAAGAGGGAAGAGGGAAGAGGGAAGAGGGAAGAGGGAAGAGGGAAGAGGGAAGAGGGAAGAGGGAAGAGGGAAAACAAGAGGATTGTCTCGATTATCCCCGATTATCCCCGATTATCTCCCTTTCGCCCTCCCCCTCTCCCCCTCTCCCCCTCTCCCTCTCCCTCTCCCTCTCCCGTGCAGATTATCAAGAAAAATATTAAGCTAACTAGAGGACTAGCGATCGACAATTCGGACAAGACACTCGTTTTGGCCCAAAAAGCCCGCTATTTGGGGTTTTTGCTTTTATAGCAATCGCCCCAGCAGTGAGGAGATAAATAACCTCAGGAATAGAGCTAGTACCTAGCTAGCGAATAAATAGACAAAATAGTACACTTGTAGACAAATCTACGATGTACCATTACAAGATGTGACAGAATTAAACAAAGAAATGAGCGTGTTGAGGTCGAACAATGCTTTTGTCCATCAAAACAAAGTTAAAGCTGAATAGGGTTCAAGCAACGGTTATGAGTAAGCACGCAGGAATAGCTAGGTTTACTTATAATTGGGGATTGGCTACTTGGAGTAATCTTTATAAAGATGGATTAAAGCCAAACAAATACCTGCTTAAGAAATTCTTCAACAATCATGTCAAACCTGAGTTTACATGGATTAAAGAGAAAGGAATCTGCCAGAAGATAACTCAATACGCCTTTGATAATCTTGGAGACTCCTTTTCCTTATTTTTCTCAAAAAAAGGTGGATATCCCAATTTCAAAAAAAAAGGACATCACGACTCTTTCACGATTGATGCAGGTGGCAAGCCGATCCCCGTGGGAGGTACGTCTATAAAGCTGCCAACAATCGGCTGGGTAAAAACTCACGAAGGATTGCCACACACTACCTGTAAGTCAATCACCATTTCACGTACTGCCGACAGTTGGTTTATCGCTTTTGCTTACGAACAAAGTCACGAATCAACGGTCAAAAGTCATGACGTTGTAGGAGTTGATTTGGGAGTGAAAGAATTGGCTACCCTTTCAACTGGCGTAGTATTTCCAAACCCAAAGCACTATAAAGCGCATCTGGCAAAACTCAAGAGATTATCAAGAGTTCTTGCGAGAAAGGTCAAAGGTTCTGGAAATAGATATAAAGCTAAAGTCCAGTTAGCGAAACATCATGCAAAGATAGCAAACCTCAGGAAAGATACTCTGCATCAAATCACTACTTACTTATGCAAAAACCACGCAACAATAGTAGTAGAAGATTTGAATGTCAGTGGGATGCTAAAAAATCACAAACTAGCACAGGTAATAGCTGATTGTGGATTCCATGAATTTAAACGTCAGTTAGAATACAAAGCTAAAAAGTTTGGTTGTGAGATAATCGTTGCTAATCGCTGGTTTCCATCAAGCAAAACCTGTTCAAACTGCGGGCATATTCAAGATATGCCACTAAAAGAAAGAACTTACAACTGTGGAAGTTGCGGTCGTTCGATGGACAGGGACTTAAATGCAGCGATTAATTTATCACGGTTGGCTAAACCGTGAAAGCTTACCGAGGGATAACCGCTCCCATGCTCCCGATGAAGTAAGAAGCAAATGTCTAGACTTGTCTAGTATTTGTATAGCAGCCTCCTAACCCATAGCATCAACGGTTTGATTTCCTGACTGTGCAACTGTCAACTGTCACTTGTCAACTGTCCGCTGCTATACCCGCCCTCAAATCACAAATTACCTGACATTCAATACATGAATATTTTTAGCAGTCTGCTTTCTGGGCCAACCAAACAACCCCAAGTCACAAAACAGCGTCGAGGCATTGAAATTAAGTCGGAACGCGAAATCGAAATAATGCGGCAAGCAGCGAAAATTGTCGCCACGGTTCTGAAAGAAATTTCTCAACTTGTGAAACCGGGAATGACTACTGCTGATTTGGATGTTTATGCCGAAAGACGCATCCGTGAAATGGGTGCAACTCCAAGTTTTAAAGGTTATCACGGTTTCACTGGTTCAATTTGTTCTAGCATTAATAATGAAGTTGTTCACGGCATCCCCAGCCCAAAAAAAGTAATTCGGGCCGGAGATGTTCTCAAAGTAGATACGGGAGCATATTATCAAGGTTTTCACGGCGATTCTTGCATCACGATCGCAGTTGTCGAAGTGACACCGGAATCGGCAAAATTAATTAGAGTTGCAGAAGAAGCTCTCTATAAAGGTATCGAACAAGTCAAGGCTGGTGCTTATTTGCTCGATCTCGCTGGTGCGATCGAAGATCATGTCAAAAGCAACGGTTTTAGTATTGTTGAGGAGTTTACAGGCCACGGTGTCGGGCGGAATTTGCACGAGGAACCGTCGGTTTTCAATTTCCGCACCCGCGAAATGCCTAACGTGAAATTGCGATCGGGTATGACATTGGCGATCGAACCGATTTTGAATGCAGGTTCTAAGTACACTCGCACGCTTGCTGACAAGTGGACTGCTGTAACGGTTGACAATGCGATGTCGGCTCAGTTCGAGCATACTGTGTTGGTGACGGATACCGGTTATGAAATTTTGACCGATCGTTCAAAAGTTTAAGTCGGAATGGTTCAAGAATAATCGTGAGATTGCCGCGCGATCGCGAACAACTATGCGCGGTTTTGAGTTGTGAATAAAAAAACTAATCAGTTTTTAATCATTGGATTAAAACAAAACTCAAACCTCTTGAATTTAACCACAATACGGTTTAGTTAATGATGTTTATCCCCCGGAGATTCCCCTAAATCCCCCTTAAAAAGGGGAGTAGGGGTTGACTTTGAGCAATTTCTTGTTCCCCCCTTGGCAAGGGGGGCTAGGGCGTCGGTTCAGTATTAAGAGTTGACAAGAAAACAGATATATGGAATTACCCGGTCAATGAGTTAGACTCTACGCCCGGTTTAATTGGCAGAACCTTATCCATTCGAGCAATGACATGAAG